>CAZWFZ010000080.1:0-3449 GCA_964633455.1 uncultured Candidatus Peribacteria bacterium
CTGGCCATGTGAACTACACCGACGTGGATCGGATGTTGCATACGTTGACGCATATAGCTGAAGGGTTGGTCAAAAATCAACTAAATACCGATCTCTTTATTGCAATTGGTGCAAAGCATGGTAATCCGTGTGGCGCAGCCTTTAGTCCAAAAGCAGAATTTGCACTAGAAGGGATGCTTGAAGGCAACCTCAAAAGTATTTTTGGGGGAACCGTGCTTACCAATTTCACGATCACTGCCGAGCGTGCGCAGCTACTTCGCACCCACAAGCAAACAGCGGGAAGAAGAATATTTGACCTGATCGTTGCGCCGGGCTTCACCCCCGAAGCGATAGATATTCTCAATCGCAAAGACGAAGCGTGCAAAATGATTGCCATACCTGGATTGAGCAATCTTGAACAGTGTCGCATATCAACTGAAAAGTTGCTTCGCCCCGTGCGTGGAGGATTCTTGTTGCAAGACAACTATACCTACGTGCTTGATTGCTTGTCTGCGTTAGATGCCACTCGTCTAAGCTTAAGAATCGCATATAATATGGTGTTGGCATGGGCAGTCAATGCAACAAGTAACAGCAACACAATCACCATTGTAGATGATGATAAGCTCATTGGCAATGGGACAGGGCAAGCAGATAGAGTCGAATGTTGTGAACTCGCCATCAAACGAGTTAAAGATGCTGGACACGAAATTGAAGGAGCCACCGTATGTTCTGATAGCTTCTTCCCGTTTGTTGATGGCCCAGAGGTCCTCATACAAGCAGGCGTCAAAGTTATCCTGGGCAACTCGGGATCGATCAAGGATAAGGAAGTAAAAGAATATTGCGAAAGTAAGGGATGCATGTAACTCCTTATCCCCAATGCTGAAGGCCGAGGATTCTTCGGTCATTAGTATGCGGTAAAGTATGGAGAAAGAATCGAAGATGCTTGGTGTATCCAGGCATCTTTTTTTATTGAATAATTTTGTTTGGTATGTAGGTATTTTCTACCGAGATTTTCTCGTGACAAGAATTGCTTCTCTATGTGCACGGAAGATTATGTTAGCGCAATGTGTACAGTATACTGCTCCCCATTAATTTTATACTTTGGGAAACGATGACTGAGAAGTCATAATAACAATCTATGATACGAGTCAGGGACACTTCAATAATCCATACTACTACCTCTAAAGTCTATACTCTCAAACTTATCACTCGTAATTTTCATGTGTCATCCTCAAATGATCCTGCAATCTTCTCCTAGTCTTTTTTTCGCAATATTATGATGAGTATAGGATGGAAACTCTCCATAACGATCATCTGCTACTAGATAAAATAATCCATCCTTGATACAACACACAAACTTTCATTGTTCAAATCATGAATTGATCAGAACAGACTTGTCTAGATCATACTCAATATTATTGTTCTTTGCTTCATGGGGAATATATATTGTAAGACTCTCTTTGTAGGTTTCTCATTCCTTCTTCTTCATTAATCTGGCTTCTTTTTTCTCTATACGTGGATCAAACACTTTCCTTAGTATGTCTGAGTCAAACTGTATACCATCTCACCACCATGTTTTCAACATTACTTCTTTTCCAGCAAATGTTTCAACAGTAATATCATACACATCTTCATCGTTATTATATTCCATAGATGTAATTGTTTTTATTTTTTGTTTTAGATTAAGATCTTGGCTTCTTTCCTTATAATCGAGTTTATTCGTTTGGTATATCTTTTCTCACTGCACAATAACAATATAATTAACATGGTGTGAGTCATGTTCGTCTTCATTTCATATATCATACCGTGGGCCATTGGTACTTTTTTTGACAAGTAATCATAAAGACCCATCATTTCATACAAAATATGAGTGTATTGTTGTGCCAAATCAAAATCATTCCCATCCTCCTCTATGCTCTATCGTCTTCTTCAAATATTTCTTTTTTTGATCATCAGAACACTCACGCCATAACCTTATACTCTCTTGCATATTCTGTTGATAACAAAGTTGTGTTTCCTGAAAATTAGATTCTACATCATATCTCTTTTCATCTTCCTTGGATATATTTTCTCGAGAAGTAATTGGAATATTCATTTGTTTTTCTCAATTGTTCATATCAACCAAAACAGAGACAATTTCGGCACGAGTATTGTATTTCACTTGTATCACTTTGCCAAAATCATTCGCTTTATTTTCTTTTTCTCTAAACTCAGCCATATTACTTTCTATATTTCGCTCTATGGAAAGTAGATCATAGAGCGCCGACATGTACTTTTTATTACGATCAAAGACAACTATTTGTTTTTTAGTCTCATATGGTCGGCCTAATCACATAGCGCCGACAAAGCTTTCCAAGTTATCATGTACACGAGAAGTCTCAAAGTCACCTATAAATCATGTATATTCCTTTATTGGCATCTCATGTAATGCAACATCAAAATTGGGTATCTGTCGATCATGATCCGTAGTCTCAATGATTCAAATTTCTCCCTGTGAAAGGGTGTTTTCCGGACAGTATGACATCACTTAGCAATACAATAAAATCTACTTTCTCGCCACCAGGATCGCTTCCATCTGTTCGCGGAAGATAATCTGTATGTCTTTGAATCCTATCTTCTTCATCTCATCAATCGCTTCTTGTTGTTTCATCAGGAGGTCAGGTTCATTATCACGTAAGTAGTGCTCTGTCCACTCTTGTGCAAACTCAGGAAGATGATACTCTTCTGCTACGTGCTCGAACTGTTCAATTTGCCAATCCAAAGTTGCTTGATGTGCTTGTGGATCATCCAATGCATATTTATCTGCGTTGATGAAGATGCCGTCCCAATCAAGGTCAGCATATATTCTTTGGAGGACAGCTGATCTGTATGCTTTGTCAAAGTTGTGTATAGTCATAGCAGAAACAATATTGGTCAAGGTTCCTGTTTCCTGATGATGTACATATTTCAAAATATCTGCTTCTACCAAAACTACTCTTTTCAATCCCAGCTCATTCGCAAGTGTATTTTTTGCTTGTTGAAGCATAATAGGTTCATTATCTACGGCAAAGACACGTATCGTAGGATCAGTATGCAGTAAAGCGCGCGTAGTATATCATGTGCCACATCACAATTCTATTACATCTCTATGATAGACGCCTTCCAGTAGTTTGGACAACTCTTGCGCAAGTTGTTGTTGCATGCGTTCGTGATGAGGAACTGCTTTTGCTCGGAGGTTATATTCTTCACCCAGTTTACCTGCGAATCTTTTGTCGGTCATACTCATCATAAAAAATAATAAAATATCTTTATTTGCTACAGCATTTCTTAAAAACAAATATTCTCTACAAAACATGCAAAGTTAGGAGATGATTGATAATATTCTCTAATTAAAAGTCTGTTCTCACGACAGTATTCTACTGCTAATTGATGAGTAGACATTGCTAATCAATGAGCAATCATTCAGTTCACATCTCATTTCTGTACTTCTT
>CAZWFZ010000080.1:3459-4773 GCA_964633455.1 uncultured Candidatus Peribacteria bacterium
GCATAATCTGAATAACATATCTCGAGCAAGAAACATGGATATCTTTTTGCATCAATGTCATACGGAGGTCTCAGCAGAAGATCACATTTCACTCTTGATGAGTATTTATCATTACCATACGGTGAAATTTCTTTCTCTTCATGTTTCAAAGCACGTAAATTAAACGTCGCTCTTGGATGCAATTTATGTCATGTGTATGATCGCTTCATGTTCTTAGCATGCAAAATCTCTTTATTTTGTAAGTATATAAGTATCTCTTTTTTAAATCACTCAGGCAAATATTGAGAACTTGAGTCATTAAAATACGCAGTCACCAATCATAATAATTGCGTATTTTTATCATTCCAAATACTCTTTACAGAATCTAAGAATTGATTCAAAAACGGCTGATACTGATAAACAATATGCTGAGCAATCATTTTTTCTCATATTTGCTGTAATTCAGCACACTTCATTTCTACCTCATACGATTGTTCTTGATTCTCTTTGCGAGACGCATTCTGTTCAAGAGTTTTTATCAGATCTTTATTATTTAGTTGAGTAAGAAATGTGTGCCTTTGTTTGATCTCATACAGATACTCTTCGGTATATGGTAGATTTATCATCTAGTGTATTCAGTCTTAATAAAAGAAAGTGCACAATTTATTTTATTTCTTCTTCCACTCCAACGTTACGAACAAATATGCTTTGATTTCTTTTTTGATAGCATCATAGCCTACGCCGGTGAGTCCAGCTACTTCAACATTTTTAATATCGATGTTGTCCATTTTTTTCGCTACCAAGACTCCTTGCTCTGCACGGAGGAACTTGCCTGCATCCAGATCGTATCCAGCATCACTATAGAAGATCAGTTTACCTTTCTTCCCATCATAAGGGATCCAAAGTAATTTATTAGCGACGATGTCCTGGTCATTAGTACGTTTGTAAACTGCTACCGCCGAGAGATCCTGATATGCACCAGAAGTAGCTGCTCCAAAATTTTCTGCATCGGTATACCAACCCGTGAGATGCACAGGATCTTTCGCAGTAGGTAACGTGACACGAGCATTATATTCTGGCTGATTTGCATTATTGACCGTTACACTACCCGCTAGATTAGTCTTGCCAATTTTCGCATCTACACGAGCTCATTTGCCGAGTCCTGGGATCTGTGATTCAGTCCACGTCTCGAAATGACCATTGCCACTGACCGGATGTGGACGAAGATTTGCTGATGCTCTACCGAGCTTACCTACAGATACGGAAAGATTGTCTGTCACGTTTGTTTTTGCCTGAAACATTTCGAGGCTAAAGGCATCAGATTTATTCTCATCC
>CAZWFZ010000081.1:0-4756 GCA_964633455.1 uncultured Candidatus Peribacteria bacterium
AACCCCTCGACTACGCCATCGGTTTTGTCACCTTTGACCATAAACAGTTCATCGTCTCCCCCTCAACGCTCATCCCGCGTCCTGAGACCGAGTACATGATTGTCGCTGTCAAAGACTATCTTGCCTCAACCACGACACCACACGTACTCCTCGATCTCGGTACGGGCTGTGGCGTGTTGGGTATTTGTGCCTATCTCGCTGGATGAGACAAAATCACCCATGCCTATCTCACCGATGTCAGTGAAGACGCCCTCGTCGTCGCTAGACAAAACGTCGCAAGACACATCCCCGATGCAACCAACATCACTGTCCTCGCCTCAGATATGTTTGACCATCCAACGTTGCAAGACTTACTCAAGCACGTTTATAAACACACGGATTCCTCCCCTTTAGAAGGGGAGGTGGCCGAAGGCCGGAGGGGTAATTGCCCAACTGGGCAGGGTGGGCAGGAGGGCTTACTCATCGTCGCCAATCTCCCCTACATCCCCGAAGACCTCTTCGACAACAATGTCGACGATACGGTCAAGAAACGAGAACCGAAATTCGCCTTCGTCGGATGAGTTGACGGCCTAGACCGATACCGCATCATGTTCGACACCCTCAACCTCGTTTCCCCCCTTGGTAAAGGGGGTGGCGAGCGTAGCGAGACGGGGGATTCTGCTTTGGTCCTCTTCCTAGAAATGATGACGCGACAAGTCGATCTCCTCCGTCAAGCCTACGGCGAAAACTGGCTCTTCGAAGAAGTACAGACATTCCACTTTAACATCCGCATAGTGAAAGTACATAATAGGCAAATATCACATAATTAAGAAAAAGTCCTCATTAAATGCACCTAGTACAAAACCCTTGAGGTTTGGAAATTTTGAGTCTACGAAAAAGTTTCCATTTCCGAAAGTGGCTTGGTGTAACATAAGAATAGTGAGAGCGGAAAGAAAATAAGTTAATCAACATACCATAATATAACCAGCCTTTCACTTTAGTTACATCTTCATAAAAGCGACATGCATATGTCGTTTTTTGATTGATGTAACTATGCAGGACCATTGTGGGTTATATTTTTTTGAGTCTACGAAAAAAATTATATTCCCACAAGAGGTTCTGTGCAATATTAGAATAGTGAAAGCAGAGAGAAAATAGAGTTATACCACAGGCTCTTCGCTCTTAATATTCTTGGGTTTAGCGTCCTCTCTTGCTTCTTTATCAAGAGCTGCCTTAACGACATTTTTCCATTTTTTCGCATTAAATATGCCATTATCATCAAAATAGTCATCTATTTTCACTCGATACACTTTTGTTAACTGTCACAAAGTGAATTTAAACATCTTGTTTCACTCTTTGTCTACTCAGTATTTTTCAGGAGAATTGTAGAGTTTATTGTTGATACTAAAAGTGGCACCCATGTTATTTTTTTCTAAAAAAGTTGTTAAAGTTGTTGATCACTGCTCCGTATCAGTGCGATTTGATGAAAAATTATGTGTATAAATCCTTTTAGTGAATTTTTGAACGCGTAAGTTATACTTTTTTATATCTTCAGATTTAGCCTTCTTCTCTAAGTTTCTCTCTCCCAAAGAAATAACTTGCTTAATAAATTCCTTATCATCATACACCACTGATTCTTTTTTGATATCATACGTTGCAAATCATACTGGATCTATATGTCATAAATACTTATAACCATCATAGAGATTACAATACAAGTTCTTGCTACCATCAGAAGAAAAATCAATCTTCAAATCATCTCAGTTTCAAGAAATTAATGAATCTATAGCAATCTTATCCTCAGAGGTTGCTTGCTGCAATATTCTAACAGCATTATTCTTCAAATATGCATTTATGCTATCGAAAGCATACTCTTGAGTTCTAAATAAACTACTAATATCAATCGACTCAGTATTTTTTATAGCCCCCTTTTCTTTGGGTTTAGCCTCTTTTGTGTCCTTATTTTTTTTTGGAAATCACAAGTATCAAGAACCACTCTTTTGATCACTCGTAGCTGATACATCCGATAGTGGGGGATTTAATTTTATTAATTTCCCATCTGTAGTCTCTGCAACATATTGGTCTCATACTTTGTAAGTTAAAACAATGCGATCCCAAAAAACTCAATTGGGAGCACCATTTGTTGCAATTAGCTTTGCTTGTGGCACAAGTTCTTTTCTTCCATTATATTTTACAAATACGCTCTCTGCTGGTTCTTTTATTTTTTCAGTCAACGACACCCCATTCGCAGCCAACAAATCTTTCATCGTCAATGGTCCGCAGATAGCATCAGGTTTGGATTTGCCTGGGATGTGTCTGAGGAGTTGGAAATAGTGAAGCGCGAGGATATCGTTGGTAGTGAGATTAGGATTGTCTGCTTTAATGTCTCATGCTACAATTCCATCTGGCAGTTCGCTACCTGTGAGTACTTGTTGCAATAAATACTTCATTACTCTCACTCTATAAGCTGCTTGTGTTTCTTCACCTGCATCACCTGCATTTTTACGTGGACATCATTCCGGCAACACCTGATCATCGAAGTATGCTCACATATCTTCTCTACCCATAAACTCGTAATTTTTCTGTTCAATATCTTGCTGTAGGCCTGTTTCCAATGCGTTGGTAAGCTCGCACGTTCCGTCTTTCAAATCAGATAATTCTACCGCTTTCATAGCGTCTCTTTCGTGTTGTTCGTACTGTGTATCTTCATCTTGTTGCAAATTTGCAACTCCATCTAAAGCCATGTTGTTTTCCCAAAATATAAAAATCCTTGTCAATATAAGAAACGTTCATACCAACAAAATACCGATGTATTCGAATGAGAGACTTGAGGAACGTAGGAATGTAAAGTCTCTCAATGAGAATCAATCGGTATAAAATTCAGCAATTCTATTGTATCCCCAAGCACTCATTTTGTCAAAAAAATAGGGGTATTTTTTGCATTTTGTGGTCTTTTGGGGTACAATTGAACATATTTCCTTCCTTTATTAGCCAACTACAGCGACTATGACTAGCACAAAACCAACTACGCAAAAGCTCAAAGAACAGCTCAATGCACTGCAATTATGTGCTCAAAAAGGGAAAGTGCTTCTCAAGAAAGCTACTGAGTTGCTAGAAAAAATACAAAATGACAAACGATTAGCGAAAGAATTGGAAAAATAATTTTTTATTTCTTACAAACCCCTATGCCAGAAATGAATGCAAAAGAGATATTTAAGACGGTACAAGAGACAATAGATAGTAAGCCAAAAGACAACAAAATTGACAAAGAGTTCACTGATCCAATACTACTCGAAAATATTCAAAAGCAGAAAAGTATTTTAACAGAAGTGGTATTTGATCTTAAACAACTCCTTGAGGGAATATCGACGACTGAAGATACACAAGATCCTGAAATCGCTGAGATGAAAAAATCTCTCAATGCATATATCTCAGATACAAATGCACTGCTCCAAAACATAGGTGGTGGCACAACTAGCACCAACAACAATAACAATAATAGCTGAACAGACATCAATCTCCCGCCTCCTTCCCTACCTGGTGGTGGATGAGGTGGGAATGAGCGCTTTGAAGAAGGCATTTCACTCTCTCCAGTATTTGAAGATAGAGGCGCTACCAAAACAATACAACTCAACACCAGGCTCGGAACTACTACGGATTCGTGAGAGCAAATTAGTGGCTGAGTATGAGTAACAAGAGTAGAAACTACCGATGGACAGAAAGCACATCAAATTACAGGTAATTTCAAAATCAATACTGGAACTTCAACACAGAATCAAATCAAAACGAAGGAACGCCAGGCAGTCATAGAAGATAAGGCACAAGATGCACGTGAAACACTCGCTCGTGAAGATGTGGTAGAAAGCACCAAGGAGAAAGAGGAAGCCAAAAATATCTTTCTCATATCACAAAAAAAGCTAGATACATTCTTGAGTGAAAAAAACATTACACTTACTAGTAAAGATCTCCTCAAAGACGATACAGATGCTATTCTCAATGGCGAAGAAACGCCACGCGAAAATATCAGTAAACAACTAGAATCAAACCCAAGTGATAAAAAGAAATTTGAATCTCTCCTCGCACAAATGAATAGCGATAAAGCGCGTCTTCAAAGTTTCAGCAAATCTGCAGAGGGAAAAAGATAGCGAGCCAGTCCCCCCCCATAGAGAGCGCTAGGGCTGGTAGCCAAACCGCAATCTGACTGACTCGAGAAAAGTGGGAAGGAAACAATCATCGTACCAATACGTACGGTGTCGGAATTTCCTACGAAACCGCACTTGCCTCACAAACACAAGTATGAGTAGGGACCAATCTTCGTTACACGAAACAGGAATTTGCAAATATACAATCCAATATTGAACAAACTCCACAAGTACTGGGAGCTCAAAAATGGTGCGCTGATGCTAATTTCGCAGTACAACACAAAAATATGGCATTCTTAGCTCAATACGGTATTTCTGTACAGGATGGCAAAGTAGCCCAACACAATATAAGTTTCAGAACTGACTATGATGGCAAAAAAGTAGATCTCTATCTCCTGGGAGATGCGCAATTCCCTACTGACATGGACAAAAAATATACTGTAGAAGCTTGAGCTTCATTTGCTACCAAAAACAAGGTGCAGGGACTCGTAGCCATCGGCTATGACACACAAAAATGATTCTACCCAAAAGTTGGTATCAAGACCACATTTTAAACGGTATTTTTTGCATTTTCTGGTCTTTTGGGGTACAATTAAAGTGCTTTATTTTGGACGTCCTATGGCAGTAGCAGAAAA
>CAZWFZ010000082.1:0-2958 GCA_964633455.1 uncultured Candidatus Peribacteria bacterium
TTTTTGTCCAGAGTTTGGTCTCTGGTTTTGTAGTTATTTTCATGCAATTTTTTTTTAGTTAACGAATTGTTTTCAATATCCGCTACCTCCTGAGTCTGGTGGTTTCGGTAAAGGATTTCCTGTCGCGTCGACTTCGTCTCCAATGAACCACAGCCTTTTGTTCCAAAAGGTGATAGGTGTGTGTTTGACGATGAAGATTTTTCCTTCAAGATCATTCGATGATTCGTCTGCGATACCCCATTGGGTGAGGCTATGTTTGCATCCACAGAGCATCGTCATCGGGTATTCGAGATGGTCACCATCCCGTGAGTATTTGTCATACAATTCATTTACGCTTGAGAAGCTCTCTGCTTCGGGCACACCCAGTTGAGCGTAGTGCACTTGGTGTTGCGCTTGAGGTGCTTGCACCTCAGTTGGCGACTTTTCTTGTGCCAAGGGCAGATATTCATTTGCCATCCACCCGGTGACGAGGCCTCCTGCGATGAGTAACGCCTTGATAGTTTTTGGTAATGGTTTTATTTCCATACTCTTTATTTTTTTTGATGATTTTAATGAACTTTCAGAAAAATACCATACTCTTTATAATATAAAAGTCAATAGAAAGTCCTCAAAAACTGCTTGAAACTCACTTTTTTGAGGTAAATGAAGGCTGTTTTGGGTTGTGATTGAAAAAACAAGGTCTATAGTGACGAGGATAAGAGGAAGAGAGCTCTTTTTTCAAGGTTGATGCCTGGAGAAGGAGATCATATTCCAGGTGAAACTTTCTTTATACTTTGTTTGATGACATGGATATTCTTTTGGCACTGATCGAAGCCACTACCTTCAATTGGCTAGCTATGCTTGTTGCACTTGTAGCTTCATTTGTTATCGGTTTTATTTGGTATCACAAAGCACTCTTTGGCACGACCTGGATGCAGTTAGTCGGGCTCAATGCTGAAAAGATCAAATCTACTCCTATGTGACCGATTTTTGGTGGGACAGCACTTGCAATGATTGTGTTTATTTTCACCCTTTCTATTATGTGCGCGGGGGCAGGTCTCCAACAAGGCATCGTGATGGGAGCACTGTTGGGAGTTGGTGTAGTTGCACCTATGCATATCACCCATGGACTTTTTTCACATACGCCACGTACGTTGACCTGGATTATGGTAGGTCATGATATAGTAGTTTGCTTGGTATTGGGAGCAATTCTTGGTGGGCGATAGGTATTTTACCTGATTTATAGGCTCTACTAGTGCAAAAAGAGAGAAATGTAGGTAATTGAACCAAAATATGTCGATATATTGACATATTATATTTTTTATACTTGCTCTTGCAATCGGTGGTAAAAATCAGTATAATTTCTACGTTAAATGTCAATAGTATGACACAGGCGAAGAAATGAAACCAGATTTTACCATCTAGTAGGACCACAATGATGAAGTATCTAGTCAAGGCAACCGCCTATGGCATGATCAGCATCTTCGTGAGCTTGTCCACGGTACACGCATATCATGCGTCACCTAGTAGAGACGAGCTTACGCTCGATGAGCAATTGCTCAAAGAGGTACAACAAAAAGTGAAAAGAGCAGTACGTTCAAATTGAGTTACCGAGGTAAGTGAATTGTATGAGCAAGTTGTTTTTATTAGCGATAATCATAAGCACCCCGTTGTGCGTCAGTTTATGGCAAACCTCAAGCATTGGCTAGAAGAGAACTATCAGTCAGATCAAGGTGGTCGACGTGATACGGTGGCCAAAAGACCAAGTGTCCGTGCGGGAGCGTATCTCCAACCAGAAGTAAAGATTGCAAGAGTTACCACGCCAGATACTCAGAGAGAACAAGAGCAAGAAGAGGTAGTTTTGGCAGAGGTAGAAGATGAGGAACATGAAGTATACACTTCTCCGTTTACTCCCAAGCCCAAAGAAACTGAACCCAAAAATGCTCCCAGAAGTGAACCTGTGGAAGCGAGTACAGACTTCCAAAGATATCAATTGGAGGATGGCTATATTGATCTCGAACGTGTACAAGAAACATGGCTAGATTGGGTAAATGACCTCAGAGCTGATCGTGGGTTACCCACCTACAGTCTCATTTCAAATCTCAATAAAACTGCATCTTCACGAGCATCTACTATGAGAAGAAAAGAAAGTGCAGATCACAAAAGATTTTCATGGAGTAGTTATTATGATTATATTCAAATAGAAAATTGGTTTGCTGATGCATGAGTACGTTTCACCAATGATAATAGATCTACCTTCACAGAAAATGTGTGATACTCTTATTTCACGTGTGATGAAGGTGATTGTACGGCAGAAGCTATAGATTCTATGAGAAGTGTTTTTGACTATTTCATCTCAGAAGAGGGAAAAGCATACGATCTGCATCGAAGAACACTCATTCATCCCAAATATAGACTCATGTGATTCGGCCTATCAGTCGACGAGGAAAATAACTACATCTACTCAGCGATGCACTACGGTACGGAGCTAGTGGAAGAGTAATAGAAGAAATAAGATTTGAGACTTAAGAGTTAAGATCAAAAAAAATCCCCCCAGGGGGATTTTTTTATTCTCAATTCTTATTTCTTAACTCTCAATTCTCGTTCCTATACTTTCAAATACGAAAAACTTTGTCCTGCTTTCAACGAAGTTACTACCCCATAGATCAGATCGATAGTTTTTTCTACGTCGTGCTGTTGTACCATTTCAACGGTCGTATGCATATATCTCAAGGGAAGAGAAATAAGTGCAGAAGCAATTCCGTTTTGACTATATGCAAACGCATCTGTATCGGTGCCCGTCCATCTCGAAGCAGCGAGACGTTGGAAAGGGACTTTGTGCTTCGTCGCAACGGATTCTACGAAGTCACGCAAGTTATTTTGGACGCTGGGACCTACAGAAAGCACAGGTCAGAGGCCACACTTGGTATCAGCATGTTTTCTTTTGTCTATCATAGGAGTAGAGGTGTCATGACAAAC
>CAZWFZ010000082.1:3058-4752 GCA_964633455.1 uncultured Candidatus Peribacteria bacterium
ACAAATGGTTTGATATAGTCGACCCATACTTGTTGCCCTGTCCACTCAAATCCCGTGGGAGACGGCATGTTGACGAGTTTTTCAAAAAATGAAATTTCTGTAGCTCCCAATTTGGTTCAACGGTGTGGAGTTGCTTTTGGCGTTTTGGTTTGGGGAGTTTTTTTACTTGGCATCAATCTGTATGCAATAAATAAATAAGAGTATTGTAGAAAAATGTTGCACAACTGCAACTTGTACTTTATTTTTATCTTACTTCACCTATAACCAACTTACTTTATGTTTCAGCAACCCTATGACTACACCAGATTATAGCTCTGCATTCAAAGCATATGATATTAGAGCACTTCGACATAATCCACTTGATGAATCATTTTTTTATGCGTTCGGATATAATATAGGTAAGCATTTGATTGAGCGTTATGGCGAGCAGGCGTCTCTCGTCTTCGGTGCAGATAGTAGAGAAGAGAATACACAGATTATCTATTGGTTTCTCAAAGGTGTTGCGTTGGCAGGCAAAGTAGCTTGCGTGAATGCAGGCCTTCCTGTGGAATCTGCACCAGGACAGACCCATCCGTGGGGATGTTGTAGTACGGCGATGCTCTATCGAATTGCAAGAGAGCAGTTTTCTTTGGGAATTTCTTTCACCGCGTCACACAATCCGGTAGGATATGTCTGATGCAAGGTGGTAGATCAGTCGGGCCAATTACTTCCTACCAGCGTTTTGGCAGAGCTCATGACAGACTATCCAGAACTTCCCGACTTTGATGCTCATGAGTTTGAGCAGTTGCTTACCACAACCCACCATCGCCAACATCCCTTGGGTGAGCGTGTTTTGGCACGTGCACATGACATGCAATCTTTGGTGTGGTCCTATGCCAAGGATTTGCAACAACATGCAACCATCGTGATTGATTGTGCAGGTGGTGCTGCCTGTGCGTATGAGAAACAATTTTTGATGTCTCTGTCTGCCCAGTTGCCACTGACTTTTTTGTTGATTAATACCCACGTTGATGCATTTTTCACAGCACATGGTACAGATACGACGGATCCTCATAACTACCGTCAATTGTGATCGGAGGTAGAAGAGGTGTGAGCAGTATTTGGTGCGATGTTTGATGGAGATGCAGATAGACTGGGGTGTGTAGATGAAAAAGGAAAGTACATTCCTGGTGATATTTTGGCGGTGTGATTGACAGAAGTGCTCCTTGGTCATGCTCCACAAGGCAAAGCAGTCGTGTATGATATCTCTTGTACGAATGCATTACCTGCCTGTATTACTCGTTTGTGAGGCAGAGCAGTTCCAAGTCCTATTGGGCACAAACATATCAAAAAGTTATTTGATGAACATGATGCACTCGCTGGTATCGAATTAAGTGGGCATTTATGTTTCGCTCAGACCCATGGACATGAGTCGCCTCTTTTGGCATTATTATTGTTGGTCAAAGGTGCTTGCGCACAGCCTACAATCAGTGTCTGGCTTGCGCAGTTAGTGCCTACCTACAAACCTGCTTTGGTCAATCTCCATGTGGCGGATGCACAGATTGCCCTTCAGACTATCCAAAATCAGTTTGGTCATCTTCCTCAAGACCTTACTGATGGTATCAAAGTGCTTGGACCAGATCGATGGTTTTTGGTCAGAGCTTCCAATACGGAGCCCGTGATCAGAGTATATATTGAAGCTCCAGATCAAGTAC
>CAZWFZ010000083.1:0-4625 GCA_964633455.1 uncultured Candidatus Peribacteria bacterium
ACATATGCGCTTTCACAGAACGGATCACCTCCACATTCTTGTTGGACAGATTTGGCAAACGTCAGAGTTTTGAGTCCACCTCCCCATTCTCGTGAAGGGAGATTCGTGATTTGCAAGTCCGTTTTTGCAAACGTGAGTTGCGTCTTTGCATAGGTAAGTACTGCAGGATCAGCTGCGAAAGAACTACTTTCACCACAGGTAGTCTTGGCAATACAGGTTGCATTGACACTGAGATCATTCCCATTTTGTGATCGCGTGAGCGTGCCTGTATCGATTTCTACATACCCACTACAGGTACGGAAACAACTACCACTCATAGTGAGACATGCATCATCACTGATAGGTGATTCTGGTTCACCCTCTGCTTGTGCATAAGCAACATTACAAAATTGCTCTCCCCAAGGATAGTTTGCTCATGTTCACAATTCTACAAACACATCTATATACTTACTTTCGTTGACTGCCAAGAATTGTATCAACCAGGTAAATGATTTCGCTAAAGGTACTTCAGGAGTGAATGTTACGGGACCACCAAAGAGAGACATCCGCGCTTCAGGTTCCATCCAAAATGCAGTTACTCCAACTGGCAACGTATCATCAACGAGCACATCATACGCATCACCAGCACCATTATTGGTGATTTTGACGCGGTAGATGTATCGATTTCAAGAAAGCACGACACCATTTTCTTTTGCATAGGGTGCATAGGTATTGTACTCAGGTGCATACTCACTTACATATTGTCCAGAGGTCAGGATCGTCTTATCAATATCCAAATCATAACCACTGACACATACGGGAGTATCGATCTTACCGTGAGTATAATCATCAGATGATTCAACAATAGTTTTGTTTTGGAATTTGAAAGAGAGATCTGCACTATTACAAATTTCTTGATTACCTCCTCTATATGCTTTGGAAGTAAAATAGATATCAAAATTGCGATCTGTAGGCGCATCTCAGGTTAACACAAATGTTTTGTCTTGATTGGATATTTCCAATGTATATGGTTTACCTCAAATTTGCACATCAAAACTTCATACATCCAATGTACTATTTCCTTGCAAGGTATCTGTGACGGTGAAAGAAGTTACCGTCGGTGGTAGTTCCCCATAAATATGTCGATGCACAGTGGATCATTTTAATTCACCTTCTTTCCAAAACTTATACTCCCCAGTTACCACGACACAATCACATTCACATTGAGCTGACATACCATTGATGCCAGAAAGATAGGCAACTGGCTTGAATTCGCCATCGCTCGTATACGTATGTATCATCTCAAGTACATCATCTGGTGGCGGTGGCGCAAATGGTGGGTAGAAAATATCAGATTTTCCATCACCATAAGATAACAAAAGTTTGGTAAGGTTTTGGTAACCGTTCGTAATCTTCACTGTAATTTGTACTTGCTCACCACTTGATATGATAGTAGGTTGCACAGCTATTGTACAAGCGAGATCGGATGTACAATCATTGTGACAACCATCATCATCAACAGTATTAGCATCATCACATTGTTCATAGGGAGATTGTATATTACCATCACCGCAATACCCTATCGTAAAGTCTACCATACACATTCAGGTAACTGATGTGTTACCGGTGTTGACGATTACCATCACTGCTTTGCCAATATATGGAGGAATACCATATCAAGGTGCATAGACGATGCTTCCTGGTTTATATGGCGCTGTAGGGAAGAGGATAGGTTGTACTGCGTTTGGATCTCCTAGGGGAAAGAGAGTTGCTTTTTGTCGCTCAGGGTGATCAATTGTGTATACAAACGTCACTGCTTTTCCTGAATACACGCTACCAGATATCCCCAGACTACATCTTGGTATTTCTCGATTACATCCTGTACTACAGCCATCTCATGATAAAGCGCCATTTGCTCCAGAAAGAATTTCTCCATTGTCACATACTTCTTTTGGGCCATAACTACCTGATCCATCTACAAAACCATCACCACACACACCTCGGATCTGACAGCCTAAACAATTATCAGTACCTCATAAAGTGATTATTCCATTGTCGCTTACAGAAAATATCTGGAGTTTTTTGGGGACAGTGGTATCATATAGTACTTGGGTAATCTTGGGGAGAATTCATATAGCTTCACACTCTTCATCATCATTTGATCACGTTACATCATCTGGACCATTTGGATCGAGAATGGTATCACCACAACCACAGTTGCCCGTCTTAGGATCACACACGGTAGGACAAATACATATTCATTTGGTACATGTACCGTTGCCACATTGTGCATCTGCAGCACATTGCATTCATGCAATGCACGCTTGTGCACACGCAGGAGTATCACCAATACCATTTCGACAGGTTCATTTACAAATATCTTGAGGATGAGCTCCAGCCACGGTGGGAGCACACATATTTCACAAAGCAAGTTGATTACAAGGAAGGTTGGTTATACTACAATATTTCATTCATGGTTCTGTATGACACGCATCGGGAAACGTGCATTGTCATGCAACAGTATTGTCACACAAAGTACAAAATGTTGGAAGACTCCCCCCATCACATGCTGGTGGGCTATCTCCCAAGGGACCACATACTCCTAGACATGCTCCTCCTCACTGACATGGATCGCCCAACTTTGTGCCAGGCGCACACGCTTTTTGATCGCTACTACAATGCAATGATGCAGGAAAACAGTAGTTGTTTGCTGAACAATCTAGCTTGGTAGTACATGGAGCACATACATCACCAGGAAGTCATTGCGTTATACCGCCTCAGCCACCATCACCTTGCGTTTGTCCATCACCTTGCTGTACTACACCCCCTCATCTCGGTGCTTGCGCAAATACGAGTAGTGAGATACACACACTAAGAATTGGTAAGAAAATGGCTACAAGAAGCTTTTTTGTTATTGTTTTCATGTTGTACGAGTAATAAAATTACCTTTATACAACTATAGAGGGAAGGAGAAAAATGACAAATTTACTAGCTTCACCTAGTAATATTTGCTTGACATTTGAGCGAGAAAAAAGTGGGTACACTTTCTATCTCCCTTGTTTTTGGATATGTCTCACATTGCTCAACAACAAAAAGAACTGTATACCAAAATATAAGGCAGCCAGAGAAAATCTCATCTGCAATGAAACCGGCAAAAAGAACAATAAATATAAATTAATCAGTGAGGACAACACATTTGCACCTATCCAATACATAAAATCTGTATAATCAAAGATTCCTTTTTCTGAAAAATATTTTGCATGGAAAATAGCCAAACTATTGAACATACTCCATATCATACCAATAGACATCAAATAGAGCACATCTGCACCAAAGATATTTCCCGCAGTGAAATATATGCCAAAGTTGATAAGCAAAAAGGCAACCGCTCTTTGCATGCTATGATAAAAATTGATAGCTCTCAAAAGCAAGTAATTAACAAAAAACACAATAATACCAAACCATAACAACACTTCTGTTCGCAATAGGCTATACCCTCCATATCCTCCAACAAAATACCATATCTGTGCTGCAATAAGGATAATGTTGAAGAGGCTGATGACAAATTTGGTAGAATCATCAAGGTTGCGTAAAAACGCATGTGCATCTAGTACCATATCCAATCTCAAGGGATCTCCTTGATGATGTGTAGCTATACGTCTGCCGGACAAGACATGCTTAAATAAGGCTTGCGGTTGCTGTGGAGAAGTAACCTGTAACGAATAACGATGAATCCACCAAATCAAACAATACACAGCACTCAAATAAACCTGTGCTAACACGAGAGATAAATACGTATCGCTATTTGCGTAGTAATAAATCAAATACATAATACATACATGTATTGTCACGAAAAGTGGATAACTCAAACGATGAGAAATAGCAACACCTACTGCTCCAAGCACAAACACAAAAAATGCATACAATGCCATCGTCAAAGAAACCCACAACATGATAATTTCAAGCCAACCTTCTCCTCATCACGGCAACCGAAAGAGTGACCGCATCGTCAAGAGCGAACTCACAAAATAGCCAACATGAAACATTTGTTTACCTTCTGTATACCCAACTAGGTAAGAGACAATCCACAACAAAATATTTGCCCCCACAAACCACATGCCCGTGTGAATGGGGTCAAATCAATAAATATCGCTCATCCCCCATATACCAAGCATACTACAACACCGAGCAAATGCGTACGCATGATGCGTAAAAAACGCCGTAATGTGTTCACGACGAACTCCAATAGCTGTCCCTGTGTGCGTTGCCAAAACGACGTATCAGGCAAACCCCAATATTGGTAAAAGCGCAAACCACAAGGCTTTTATTGCAATGAAATAAGCAATAGCAGCTCCATGGACGAGAAGTAATACCAGAGTCATACCACCAAATTGAGTAAACGGCTTAGTTGTACTGTTTAAAGATGGATTGTCAAGCAGTTGCAAACAAATCATCACAAGTTTTAAGGAAGTCAAATAACTAGGTATGAAGCCATAAGTTAGCACATTTTTTTCAGTTGGCATTGCAATTTCAGAAAAAATCCGTATAGAGAACATCTTAATTACCAACTTTTCACTGTACAAAGATTCTTAGCCCTTCGGGACATAACTTTTTGTTTTCCTCATTATGTATGACGTTACTTGCCC
>CAZWFZ010000084.1:0-2611 GCA_964633455.1 uncultured Candidatus Peribacteria bacterium
TACGCTGCTGAAAAGTGGATCGATCTCGAATACCATCAATCCTTCTTCTTCTGCATTACTAATATTTGGCAGTGTCAAAATTGCTTCTGCATAGAGCACGCCGTCTACTATCTGTCTGACACGTCAGGGCCTTTCTGTCACGAGCAATCTCGTAGGCGATGTTTGCACAACTCCTCGTGGCACTTGCAGTCCACTCGCAATAGCTACGATAGAAAAACTCGCTTGTCCGCCTGTAGCTACTTCTCCCGTTTTCGTCTCCACAGGAGCTACCTTTTCTATCTGCGTCGTGCGTTCTGTCACGGGTGGGTGGAGGTAGGTTCGTACTAGACCACCAATGATCAAGGCTACAGAGAGCATAATATAGTATTTTTTTTGTTTATTTGGAAGTACGTATTGTAGCATGGGAAAAGAGAAATGAATACATGAGAGTACTCAGTGTCTGTGAGAGAGCAAGGGGAATTATATGACCATCTACCTTGTCTCCAAACCAGATATCTCCTGCTCCAAATTAAATCATAATAACGATTTCATCTGAGATATCGCTGTTTGGTTGAGAAGATGCAACCTTTTGTCCTGTGAGAGTCAAAGTTTGATGTATTCTGCGTTCATGCTTTCTATGTTTGCGAGTACAATCAATTGTTCTATGGTGGACGTATCTCTTATATTTCCTTTGTCCTTTGGATTTTTCACTCTTCGTTCTTTAGCTGTTTGTCCATAGAGAGCAATATTCAGTACATCTGCCTCATCTGCATACACGAGAGAAACTTGTAGTTTAGAGATTTGGAGGGGAATTAAATGATCTTTGATAGCGTCCGTATGGATTTTGTAGTTCATTTTGGTGAGGAACCTTTTGACTGTTCGATCCATTCCTTTGAGTTCTTGTTCCTTGAGTCTTTGAAACTCTTTGATCAGATAGAGTTCAAATTCAACTGATATCCAAGAGGCAAATTTGAGTGCAATATCCTTGTGTGCTAGCGTTCATCAACCATGTCTTCCTGCCTTGCTTATCAACCCACTAGCATGCGTGTTTTTTATTCGCTGTTGAGGGGATAAGGTGAATGCATTCTTTCATGACTCCTGTTTAAAGGCATCGAATTCGATGCGGTTAAAATTTGGATTGTTTATCGACTCTCGTAATCAAAGATATTCGATTGTATTGTGTAACCTTAATCGATTTTGCACCACATTTTTTGGGGATAGGGAGTTTTTTGCCTTAGCAATATCAGTAATAGATATGAAGTCGTCGAACGAAAACTTTCTTATGAGCACGGGTATTCACAATACCTCAATATGATGATCTTTTTGCATGATTGTTATGATGATAAAATACAAAAAAATACAGGTTTCCCTGTATTTTCCCAAGAATATCGCAAGAATAATTCCAATTTCCTAGATTAAACCCCCCTCAATCATCATCTTCTTTTTCCCTCTCGGTAATTGTTTGATGCGATATTCTTCTGATGCAGCTTCATTTCTTGTTAACCCACTTTTTGACCAGACGAGTGAGACGGGTCTACGCGATTTCGTATACTTAGCGCCGAGATCTTTATCATTATGTTCTGTTAGTCTACGTTCGAGGTCGAGGGTCATGCCTGTATAGTAGGTGCCGTCAGCGCATTGGAGGATATAGAGGTATCGCATCTCACATCTGAAATAAAATCTTGTTTATTGACTAGTGAGCGGTGTTTTGATGTTCCAACCATCAATACTAAATCCTCACATTTTGTCTAACACATGATGGGTGAGACGTTCGTAGCTTTGCAACATTTTTTTTGGTTTGTCTGTGGTAGTGATAGTTTTTATGTAGAGCGTGACAAATGCTGTGTCTGGGAAATCGCGTACATGATATTTTTTCTTGTCACTTTTTTCTACGAGCAAGCGTCTAAGTTTATGTATAGGGAGAGTATCGAACTTCAAAAATGCACCGTAGGTAGCAAGGAGCGTAGAGAGGTTGTTGTGTAGCACAAAATTGAAATCAGGTGCTTTGGCATCACAGAGTTCTGTGAGGTTGTCTGCCATATCCCAGAGATGATATTTTGCGAGCTCAACTGCAGTCGCAGTTTGTGGTGCATATTTCTTTGTCATCATTTTTTTCATGTCTTTGACGAGTTGTTTCACTTCACCCGTTTTGTCAAAAAGCAATTTGCCGGTGACGAACATATGCGCGTTATGTCTCTTCCTCTGTGCGTAGTCTTCTGTAGCATAGACATAGTGCTGTGCAACAGGGTTGGCGAAATATTCGATCAACACGCCATCAATAATAATATTGCCTCTTTCTCTCCAGGTCGTCTTTTTGCTCAACAAAATATGTACATCAATATCTGATTGTTTGGTAGGACTACCCGTGATGTAACTTCCACAAACGATTATACCAATGACATCCTTTCTTTTTTTTCGTAACGTGACAAACGTATCTAGGGCGTCTTGTCGATGAGCAGTGGTCGGCATGGAGGGAAGATAAAGTAAAGTTATACTAAAGTAGTACGACAGGTCCTGGTTGTAAAGGATAGTTTGCACGTAGCCAAGGCAATAATCCACGGGGTTCTACTATAGTATCATCATCAAAAATATCTATCCACTTGATTGCATCCAACTCATGGGCGTGTGTTGC
>CAZWFZ010000084.1:2621-4583 GCA_964633455.1 uncultured Candidatus Peribacteria bacterium
ATCGACATCACGAAAATCTGACGCATTGTGAATGTGGTACAAAAAATGAAAAAAATGTACAGGTGGTTCTTCTTGTTCCAAGTAAATCTGAGCAACACATGCGACGTGTCCTACTGTAGGCTGTACACCAAGTTCTTCAATGAGTTCTCTGTGTACGCACTCATGCAGTGTTTCTCCAAGATCTAGCCTGCCTCATGGCAATGTCCGCCAATCCACCTGCGGTCCAAAACTTACCACCAAGAGCTTGGTATCGTCCAAAATAATTCATCTACATGCTACGGTTTGTTGCATCTGCTGTATACACTAAACACATTACTTGTAGCTTTTGTTTATTAGTTTGCAAGCACGGGAAGAGAGTAGGGTTTGCAAAACAAAAAAGCCAAAGCTTGTCGCTTGACTCTTCGTTGTAATCAGTCAGATTGCCTTAGTAAATTCTCTGGGATTAGTTCTGTATTCACTGTTCTCCTAATTTCTTGCCAGCGTCTGCTAGTATTTTCGTTCCTATACTTCTCCAGATCTCGGGGTAAGCTTTCATTAAGTACGTTACTACCAACGCCATATCATCACGAGGCACAAGGTTCCAAAATGCTCATTCGATTAATTGATTTTTATCAACTTCTCTTTGGAAATCAGTAATAAGTTGCATGAACTGGTCAAGTTTTGGATTTGACTTTATGGCTTTTTCAAGCTCTTCCTTTGTTTTCTCTCTTGTTTGATGATACTCCTCCTTTTCGTTGTCGTCGATTAGTTGAAACATATCGGCCTCATGACCAGCAAGAGTTTTTTTCAATTTTTCGCTTCCAAATCTTTGAAGAAGATAGTCTTTCAATAACTCTTTTCCTTTTGGTGATATACGTTGCACCCAAAACGATAAATCAGAAATAGGAAGAAGATATCCCACGAAATCCTCCTGATCCTTGTATTTGTTCACGAGACTATCTACATGCGGATAGAGAAATGCCAAATCCTGAGGAATGATTTCCTCATTATACAACAATGACTCGAGTAGATCACTCAGGTCGTCTACTAGTATTTCTTCGTTGTTCTCATTTGATGCGATAGCGTTGATCATTGTGTGTGTACAATAAAAAAAGGGAATACGCAATAATATCCCTTTTTTGAGTTTACGCAACTTTTTTAGGAGATTTTTTGCGCTTTTTGGAGTTTTTTTAGCAGCCCCTTGGGAGGTAATTCGGGTGTATTGGGAGACAGTTTCCCTTCTCTCATGATGATTTCACCTCTTTTTGCTAATTCTACGAAGCAGTTCTTGGTTGCTTCAATATCTGCCATTGCATCATGGGCATGAGCGAAACTTGCACCAAAGAGATGTTCGTACAGTGCACTCAGTTTGAGTCTTTTTCTTCCGGGTAGATCGACGAGATGACGCGCATCCTGCATGGTGCAATACGTGTTGACCGTAGTTCGATCATAGGCTTTACCAATTCTGCTACATTCTTGTTGGAGCATTCTGAGATCGAATGCGATGTTGTGTCCGATCACGCAATGCGCATTGCTGAGAGGCGTCAAAAAATCATCAATATAGTGATCAATATATTTGTAAGTAGCTACCATACTTTTGCTTAACCCATGCACACGCTGTGCCCAAAAGTTGATGGGAGTAGTGATGTTTACGTATTGATTGATCCTTCCTTCTTCGTGCAATTTTTTCCCATCAAAAACACCATAAATCGCAGCAAACTGCATGATCTGATCTGTCGATGTGAGCCCCGTGGTTTCGGTATCTATGAAGAGAAGCGTATGTTTCGTTTTGCTGAGCATCATGTAGAACGATTAAAAAAAGTACTATAGTGGTTCGTTTGGTAAATCCAACAACAAATCACTATATGACACAGAAATCAAATCTTCATCTGCAATATCAAATTGTGCGAGCCAATAATTGCATTGTTCCAACAACGTTTCTCTGCCGATACTCCCATCACTATCGATTGCTTCAATCTCAAC
>CAZWFZ010000085.1:0-4577 GCA_964633455.1 uncultured Candidatus Peribacteria bacterium
TATTGCACACAAGCTATTGGGTAGTCTTACTCTTTGCAGGTTGGCTAAGAGAGCATCTGCACCAGGTGCGACAGAAATTTTTGGCTACGTATCTGCCGGTGTTGTACCATCTTATTACGCATCTCTATGCAGGACGAGCGGCAGTAGAAATGCATGCTGAGGAAGTAGGTGAGTTACATGCAGAGCATGAACTTCCTTGGATGATCGGAGGAGCACTATTGTTGGGTGTCTTGATTTTCTTGGGGGAGTGGATGTTGCATCGCAAATTACATTGTGATACGCATCATCAAAAAGCTCATGCGCACTGTCATGACGAAGAGTGTGAAGAAAAGCATTCCTAACCTACGCTTGGCTCACCAAGTAGGTAATATAGCCTCCATATATAGCCACCATAAACACTCATTGCCATTTATCGACCGTGTGACGACTTCAGGTATACATAGCTACCAGGAGAATAACACTCGCTGCAATAGCCATGAGAATATCGGCATTTGAACTCGCTTGAAACGGGAGTGGACGAATAACAGCGCTAGCTCAGAGAATCCAAAAGATATTGAAGATATTTGATCACACGATGTTGCCAATAGCAATATCGGTTTGCTTTTTGAAAGCAGCAACTGCAGAGGTAGCAAGCTCGGGAAGCGATGTCCCAATGGCAACGACAGTCAAACCAATCAGTGACTGACTCACCTTGAAGAGCGTAGCAATATGTACCGCACCATCTACAATCCATTTTCCACCAACTACGAGTCATACCAGTCACCCAATGATGTACAGGAGTGATTTCAGAGGCGAAAGTAGTTGTTCGCCATTATTTTCTTCATGATGCACATTGCTACGCGAGACTCACCAAATATAATAAAAGAAAATAACAAAGAAACTGAGCAAAACCAAACCATCGCTTCTCGAAAGTCCAGAAAAGGTCGTGCCATCAATGAGATAGTCATTAGCAAGCACACCCAACATCAACGCTGCAAGCAAACTAAACGGTATTTCATGATGTACGGTTTGTTTTTTGGCTGCGATGGGATAGATGATTGCGCTAATACCCAAGATCAAAAAGATATTAGCAATATTTGATCCGATGATGTTGCCTATGGCTATCTCCGTATTACCATTCGTAGTAGCTACCATGTTGATCACAAATTCTGGTGCAGAAGTACCAAATGCCACAATAGTCAGTCCTACGACGATGCTTGAGATATGCATTCTTCTGGCTACGGAAGATGCTCCATCTACGAGGAGATCTGCACCCTTGATGAGAAGAAAAAAACCAATCACAAACAAAATATAAATGAGCATGGTGAGAAAAATACGTTAAAACTGTTTATCAGTATACATAATTCCCCCTCTCTTTGCAAATAAAAAAAGCCCTCCGGAGTTCCCGGACGGCTTGCATTATCCTTGTAAGATAAGAATTTTTTCGAGGGAGTACACAAAATCCCAATCAACTGTACCCATTTTGTGGTTGTAGTTGTGGCGTTTCCCAAACCCTGATGCAATTTTTTCGACCTCTAGTACTGGCCTCCCAATACTATGGTATGGTCTGTTACCTCCCAAAGTAGTGATCACGGTGACCGGCTCATGTTCTTGTGCAAGCTCTAGTATCAGCTTGCGGACACTTGGCTCTGGCTGAAATCTATGCTCGACGCAATAGTGCTTCCATAGCTGAGCAATCCGCAAGTGAATGTTCTTCGCTTGCAGGAGAGGAGCATATACTTTGATCGGTGCTCCCAACTCCTTTCGACACCCGAAGAATGGACAACGACTCATCACTTGGGTGGGGTCGTGGGTGAGTTCATTTTTTGGTAGATGAAGTAACCTACTACCACGAGTACGAGGGTAATTATTGGGTTTCTAAACAGCATTCCTACAAATCCGAAAATCAGATTGAGTATGAAGAATGCTACGATAACGATGACCGCCCAAACGATCCAGGTTGCAATACTTTTGTTTGTTGCCATTTTTTTTGTTTTTTGTGAAAACATAGTAACTATCTTATTTAATTTGTCAATACTTGATTTGTTGTTAGAAAAAGAGCAGTTTCACCCCAATGATGCCCAAAAAAGTAACTATAATGAGACGGAAAGTCTGCTGTGGCAGTTTGTTGACGATACGTTTGGCAAATCGTGCTCCGGCGAATGAAGTAGGTATGAGCAGTAATAAACTTCGTCGATGAAGCTCAGTGAGCGTGACACCATCCATAGCATAGGTGATGATACGAACGCTATCAACGAGGACACCAATTGCTCCCGCTGTAGCAATATAGACAGATTTGGGGAGATCAAATGCGGTGAGAAACAATGCACGCACAGGTCCTCCAATACCAAATACCCCTGCACAAAATCACGAAATGCCTCCACCGACGAGTGCAGATGAGGTAGTCGCAGGTACCTTGAAATGAGGCATCCAAAAAAGAAAAACAGCATATGCGACCAAGAATCCGCCAAGCAAACGGAGCATGGGCTCGAGTGGTATATCCAGTGAAAGACGTGCTCCCCAAAAACCTACAATTATTCCAATTCCTCCAAAGAGAAGAATCAGTCTACTACTTCGTCCCTCACGAAAGAGGAGTACTTTCCATAGATCTCCAAACCAATGGACAATTGCCACCAAAAAGATTGCCTCTACAGGAGGTAAGAACAAAATGAGTACCGGGATCATGATGGTAGACAGACCGAAACCTGTGATAGTGCCTACTATGCTTGCAACCAGGGTCAATACAATAAGTCATAGGAGTTCCATGTATATGCTGTGTCAAAATGAAATATTTACTTCTCCAATTCCTTTTTTAAATTATCCATATTTTGTTGCATGTCTTTTTGTACTTTTGGAAGAAATAACATACTCATGAGGTTCATCGGTCGTGGGTTTGCTCCTCGGAAAACTTGTGAAACTTTGGTGGTCCCATTACCAAGATCTTCATAAGTCCCTCTAGCATAATTGGTTGCTTTCATTGGTCTTTC
The DNA here is from genome assembly GCA_964633455.1 of uncultured Candidatus Peribacteria bacterium. Taxonomy (GTDB): domain Bacteria; phylum Patescibacteriota; class Gracilibacteria; order Absconditabacterales; family Absconditicoccaceae; genus CAYUST01. The sequence continues at coordinate 2,967 of CAZWFZ010000085.1, forward strand.
AAATCTAATGGTAACTTCGATTGAATTACCTTCATCGATTTTGGTGATTTCTTGTTCGCCTTTTCCTACATTTTTGTCAGTACTATCTCGTGATTGTCTTGCTCCTACGGTGCCATCGATACCGTTATATTCGAGTTTGACGTTGGGATCTGCCATGACTCGAACTGAGAAGTTTTTTTGATTGGCAAATAATTTTCCGTAGTCTCGTACGGTTTGTTTTGGTTTATTGATAACTGTCTCTGCTTTAAGTTCAAATGTTTTGGGAAGGAATGCCGCAATCAACAAAATCAATGCAATGATGGCAAGGATGATATAGAGGATTTTCATTGCGTGAAATTGGTAAAACGTATGTAGTTTATTGTTCTCATTACTTTTGACAAGACAGAGTGCAATTACACAAAAATATCCCAAGCATATCTGAGAATTGCCAAACTTATTGCTCAGATAAAAATCTTGCGAATAAACGTGTTTCACTTGAGAAAGGCCATATGCGTACCCAGCCAGGAGCCAAGTAGATTACAGATAGTCATAGGGATGACGAGTGTCCGTCGTACGAGTCCTGAAGATCCAAAGAGCAGTATCGATCAAAAATTTGAAGACAGGTTGAGTAATTTGGCGTGGGTACTTGCCTTGAGAAAATCAAATCAGATGATAGTGATGAATCCCATAATGAGGAGATTTCCGCTTCCTGGTCACAAAAATCCATCATAAAACCCCATGATAGCCGCAAGAAATATCCCCATTCATAGATGTTTCCTACCTGTATGTTTGAGCGATTCCATTGCTCACAAATTTTTGGTTGCATAGGTATACACCGCAATGACAATCAACATCACCAAGATGATGGGTTTCACTATTTCAGGGTTGATCACACTTACCAAGTATGACCCACCAATTGCACACAAACCACACGTGAGCATCCAAACTCCTACATGTTGCCAATCGATCTTTTGACGTTTGACGTAACTGTATGCAGCCAGTGAAGTGCCAAAAAAAGCAGGGATTTTATTTGTTCCCAAAAGGAGAGCAGGCAAGGTATTTGGGTAGGCGATAAACAATGCAGGGATCTGTATCAATCCTCCGCCACCTGCTACCGCATCCACGAATCAGGCAATAAATGCAGCTATACTTACAAATATTACTTCTCGCATACATATCTTTTAACTAAAATTATTCTTTTGGCGTCAAACTAACATCTTTATGCTCCTTGCGGTTGCATCCAGAAGAGTTCCCAAATATGTCCGTCAAGATCTTCAAAATCTTTGCCATACATAAACCCGTGGTCATAAGATTTTAATTCTTTGCCTCCCGCTCAAATCGCTTTGGCAAAAAGTGCATCGACCGCTTCTTTGCTATCAAGTTGGACAGCATTGAGCACTTCGCACGTAGCATGACTATCAGCAATGGTTTTGGTGCCAATAAATGACTGTGTAAACTCGTGGGTGAGGAGCATGACATACAATGAGTTGTCATAGCCCATACCGCTTGCTTGTTCATTGCTAAATTGCGGATTTTTGACAAATTCAATAGCCTCATAAAAAGCAGTCGCTTTCGCAAGATCTGCAACGGGAAGATTAATGTAGACGGTAGCCATGGTAGAGGAGAGCAGAA
>CAZWFZ010000086.1:0-4541 GCA_964633455.1 uncultured Candidatus Peribacteria bacterium
TTATCTATGATACGTTTGAGTGTGCCTTGGTGATTGATATCTGACCACTTGATAATTTTCGCCTGAGTATTATTTTTGAGAGATCTATACAGCGCATTGATGTTGAAGTAAGGATCATCACATAGTTCGTCAATACTGTCTATGATTCCGTCAATCACATAGGTGCCTTTGCCGTACGTGTCACTTACCAACAATGTTTTGTTGACGCTAACCTTGCTCAATTCTGCTATTTTATACAGACGAACAATCACATTACTTGTTTTGAAACGATAGGCGATACAGGTGATATGTTCAAGATCACTACTGAGTAAATTGAGTTTGCTATTGATGCTCACAAATCTCTCTGGGCGTCTGAGATCAATGGGGTCATGTTCACTTCTTTCACGTTTGCCTCATGCGAGGATTTCAATCTCAGGAATTTCTTCCGTAATTTCAATATCTTGCATATGAATGTGTCCATCCACATGTTCATCCAAGAGTGTTGCATCAAGACGTTTTTTCCTTTTTCACAAGAATCGCTGATTGTACAATGATTGATAATCGCAAGGGAATGAGGGGTTTTGCATATTGCGAAGTATGTTGAGCACGTCTGCATACTGTACATGAGATGATTTTGTATCATCAATTTCTTGTTCTTGTATCGTTTGTTCTTGAGTAGTTTGATGCGTAAAGAACGTATGTAATGCGTAGTGTTTCCCTTCATGGTCTATGGTCCCAGACGTGAGAATTGCTTCTGCTAACTCAAGTTCTTCTTGATGTGTCCCGAGAAGTTGCGTGAGCGATTCATTGGTAGGTTTATGAACAAACTTATGTGATTGTTGCTTAAAAGTTTCATTGAGAGTACCGAGGAGTGAATGTTTGTATTGCTGAAGTACATACTGCTTGTTAGTGGTGTTTTGAAGCGCCTCATGCAACACTATTTGTCAAATGTGTGCAAAAAAACTGTGCAATGAGCGGAGGATAAGTCCTTGTATTTTTTTCTTGGCAGATCATTCTTGTACAGACAAGAGCAGACGCTCTTTATTTTTTTCTACACACACGAGTAATGCTTCCTGATACGTGCGATAGGAGATTTGTTTACTGAGAACAAGATGTTCCATAGAAGATGGTGTATTCATAAATGCACTATATATAAACTGCTGTATTTGTCAACACTTCTCATAGCTGATACACAAATGCTCTTGAAAATATAAAAAATTTACATAAAATAGCACTGAACATCTTTATGTGCTATTTACTTTTTTAACTACTCCCATGCAATCACCAAATTATACGACCAAAGCAGGTGAGGCGTTACAAACAGCCCAAGAGAAAGCCACGCAAGCATCGCATGCACAGGTAGAACCTTTGCATCTTTTCGGTGCAATGCTCGAACAAAAGGACGGTTTTGTTCCTCAACTCATCAATCGCCTCATTGATAATAAGGCTGGTTTTGCCATTGATTTGGAAACTTTGCGAGATAAACATCCTAAACTTACGGGTTCGTATCAACTTACTATTGCTCAAGAACTTCAGCAAGCAGTAGTCGCGGGTGGGCGTTTTGCATCGCAGATGGGTGATAGCTATGTGAGCACCGAGCATCTTTTGCTTGGCATCATATCGCATCCAGGTAACCTAAAAGAGCTCTTGGATCGCTATGGGATATCTCTTTCTCTTACCCAAGAACTTATTACAACGTTACGCAAAGGTTCCACCATTGATTCTCCTGATCCCGAAGGTACGTTTGAAGCGCTAGCTAAATATGGCAAAGATATTACTGCACTCGCAGCAGAAGGAAAACTAGATCCGATTATCGGGAGAGAAGAAGAAATGAGACGCACCATGCAAATCCTCTCACGTAGAACCAAAAACAATCCTGTCCTGATCGGAGATCCTGGTGTTGGTAAAACGGCAATCGTTGAATGATTGGCGCAACTTATTATCTCAGGCAATGTGCCTGATATCCTCCTAGATAAACAAATCATCGAACTCGATCTCGGTGCGATGATGGCAGGCGCAAAATATAGAGGAGAGTTTGAAGAGCGTCTCAAAGCGGTCTTGCGTGAACTCGAGCAGGCCGAGGGGCGCGTCATACTGTTCGTGGATGAGGTACATATGATAGTAGGTGCTGGCAAAGCGGAAGGTGCAATTGATATGGGAAATATGATAAAACCAGCACTTGCCCGCGGACAAATCCGTGTGATTGGTGCAACGACCATCAATGAGTACCGTCAGTATATCGAGAAAGATCCAGCATTAGAACGTAGATTTCAACCTGTCATGGTGAGTGAACCATCACAAGAGGATACGCTAGCGATTATGAGAGGAATCAAAGATCGCTATGAAACACATCATGGTGTAAAGATAATAGATGACGCTGTCATCGCTGCGGTCCAACTCAGTACCAAATATATTGTCGATCGTAAGTTGCCTGATAAAGCAATAGATTTGCTTGATGAGGCGGCAGCGCGTGTCAAAATGGGTATTAGCACAGCACCAGAATCTGTCGTCATGCTGGATAAACAAATCAGAACACGTGAGGTAGAAAAGCAAGCACTCACTATGGAGAAAAAAACTAAAAAAACATCTGAAAGAATTGAAGCGATAGAAAAAGAATTGGTCGATTTGAAAGATCAATTACTTGTGACGAAATCGGCTTGGGAGCATGATAGAAATCTATTGACGAGAGCCAAGGATATCAAACGTGATATCCAACAACTTGAACATGAAGCAACTCGCGCAGAGCAACTTACTGACTACAACAAAGTAGCAGAGATTCGTCACGCAAAGATCCCTGCTTTGCAAAAAGAAGCAGAGCAATTGGAAAGCAAACTTGAAGAGGCAAAGCAAGCTGGCACCTTGTTAGTCAAAGATCGTGTCGATGCAGAAGATGTCGCAGCAATAGTGAGTAAATGGACAGGTATTCCTGTTAGTAAATTGGTAGAATCTGAAATGGAAAAATTATTACATCTCGAATCACTGTTGCACGAGCGTGTCATAGGACAAGAGAAAGCAATCTCTGCAGTAGCCACAGCAATCAGACGTGCGAGAGCAGGACTTCAAGATGCAAACCGTCCCATTGGTAGTTTTTTGTTCTTGTGACCAACCGGCGTAGGCAAGACAGAACTTGCAAAAGCCTTGGCACAAGTCATGTTCAACGATGAAAAGGCAATGATACGTATCGATATGTCTGAGTATGGTGAAAGACATAGTGTAGCTAGATTAATTGGTTCTCCTCCAGGCTATGTGTGACATGACGAAGGTGGCCAATTGACGGAAGCACTGAGAAGAAGAACCTATACAATACTCTTGTTCGATGAAGTAGAGAAAGCACATCCAGAAGTCTTCCATGTCTTCTTACAACTCTTGGATGAAGGACATATCACGGATAGTAAGGGCAGGACGGTGTCAGCCAAAAACGCCATTGTCATCATGACCTCCAATATCTGAGCAGAGCATATCTTGGACTATCTCAAAACTCATCCAGAGGGAGATATAGATACAGCCCTCGAACAACGTCTCCAAACAGAACTGGCATATCATTTCAAACCAGAGTTACTCAATAGACTAGATGATATCATCATCTTCCATGGTCTCAACCAACAGATGTTGTCGCAAATTATCACCATCCAACTAGCACGTATTGCACAGATGCTCAAACAACAACATGATATCTCCCTCATACTTACGCCAGCATCTATCGACTTTCTCGCACGTGTGTGACGAGATCCTATCTACGGTGCAAGACCCCTCAAAAGAGCCCTTCAGCGCTATGTCATAGATATGCTTGCTTTGGAGTTGCTTTCGGGTAGAGTTCAATCAGGACAACAGCTTATCATACAACCTAATGCGACGCATAGTGCATTGGAGATTACCTCCTAGTTTTGTTCCTTCACCTTCTCATGAACAACTACGCTTTCATCGATAATGAAAATGTGAATATCTCTGTCCAAAAGCAGGGCTGGAAAATAGATCGAGGGAAATTGATTGCTTGGTTACGTGAAGAGCATGGAGTAACCAAAGTATATATGTTCATGGGCTATCTCAAGACCTATGAGCCGATGTATGCGTTCTTTCGTCAGTTGGGGTATGAGTTGATCTTCAAACCCGTGACGGTCCGTGGAGGAACCACCAAAGGAAATATCGATGCTGAACTTGTATTACAATCTATGATAGATCTCCCCAATTATGATCAAGCGATCTTACTCACCGGTGACGGAGATTTCGTTTGTTTAGTCAGATATTTATACGAACAGAAAAAACTAGGCGCGCTTATCGTGCCCAATCAACGTAGATATGCAGGTGCGCTCAATGAAGCAGCCAAAGAAAAATTGTTTAGTCTCAGTCCCTGCAAAAAGAAACTTGCCTATCGTCCACCTGGTAAAGTGAAATCAGAAACAACCATATGAATTTCATCTGCTGACTCATCAGCAGCTACGGGACAGAGTGGAGGAGTCACGGATGCTTCGGATGCGTTCTATATGTAATATGTAAATTTTTCCAACGACAAAAAAACCTCGCTCAGCGAGGTTTTTTTGGATAATATATATCTCAAGTGAGAT
>CAZWFZ010000087.1:0-4444 GCA_964633455.1 uncultured Candidatus Peribacteria bacterium
CTTTGCATCCCAAGGATTCGATACCTTGTTTGATGAGGAGTTCGCAGGACGGGCAATGCATGCCGGAGATGTGGTAGGTGTGTTGCATGGGAGAAATAAGAGTTAAGAAATAAGAAATAAGAATTTAGACTTTAGAATCCAGACCCTGACTGCCGTCAGGCAGGTCCAGACCCCAGAACATACCTATTTATCTGGAGTCTAGTATCTAGATTCTGGAGTCTTTTGGTTATCTACTAGTTACTTGCCAGGTCCTGAGTAATTCTTGAATAAACGCCTCTTTCTTGCCGGACTCTGTGGCGTTGAGGAATTTGGGGCCACAGCAGGCGAGGTGATTTTCGAGGAGTTTGGAGTTAGCAGATTTGAGTAGCCCTATCGAGGCATTGATCTGTGTCGCAATATCGACGCAATACTTTTCTTGCTCGATCATATCAATCACCTTTTGGATCGTGCCGAGCGATTTTTTGAGTGATAAGATGATGGCTTTGTTTGTTTTGGTGTCGGTCATAGTCTTATATAATATAGATAAATTACGTCGGGAGAAGTATATACTCCTTCCTTAAGAGAACCCTAACCAAGGGTAAGGGTAGTGGTTTTTTTGAAAAATGCAAGAAATAGTCCATATATTTACTCATAAAACTTTGACATATGTAACAAAGTGTTGTTTTGGTCTTGCATAGCACCGAGGGAAAATTATATATCTCTTGGGTTAGATCAGGGGAGGGATTACCTGGTCTTCATGAGATGAGCTTCCGGTATATTTGACCGGGAGCTTTTTTTCTTTCAAAAAAAGAAAAAATAAAAAAAATAAGTCCCAAGGGACAATTATATCAATCACTAAAATTTTCACTGCGTGAATTTTTAGTGAAGATATAAATGAAAAACCTCCAGACGGTAGGAGGCTTTGAGGTAGATACGTTTGATATAATTACTACATACGGTTTACTTTCTCACATCATCCTCGCTAAACAAGCGTCCGAATTCTTGTTTAACATGATGGAAAGCTGCTTGCTCTTTTTGGGTATGGACTTGGGAAGTATACGTAACGTCATGGAGGTTAGTTTGTTTTTTGTGTGCGAGTCTCGCAATCATGAGATGTCATATAATACCTCCAACTAGGTAGAGGCCCATGACGAGATATCGCATAGTAGTAGCTACTCTGTAGCTAAAATTTTGTTTGATGATACTTACGGTGTCTCAAATACCAAAGAGTATTGCGACTAGCATAAACAGGACTGCGCAACTGACGAGGGTGTCATTTCAGGTGAAGCCAAAGAGCTCGTGAATACGTTTTTTGAAACGCATGCTCCCTGTCCACAAGATGAGGAAGAGGGTACTTAAGATCATAATCCCACCAGACTTGAACATAGCTCACGAGAGGAGGGTGAAGGTATCTACTTGGTTGGAATTGAGGTAATCTAGTCTCAAAAGAGGCAAAAAGATGATTGCCAACAGCAAAATAATGAGGTATGCAAGATGCATTTGCTCAGTTTTGGTGTAGGTGTGCCAGTGTGAAGCCACCTTTTGGGCAATCTTGTGTTTCATGCGGAGGAGAAAAGACACTAAACAAAACAAACTATATGTTTATTAGCGTTTATATAAACAAAAAATCTGTCACTACAAGAGGAGACCTTATTTTATTTTTGTGGGTAAATTTGTAGTGGTCCATTTGAGCACTATTTGTGCATGGCCTGCTGCTTTGACGTTGCGCCATTGGTGGACTATATTGCCTTTGGCATCGAGCAAGACGGTGGATCTCAGCACGCCCATGCTGGTTTTACCAAAACTGGTCTTTTCGCCTCGTGCACCAAATTGTTTATGGAGCACAAGTTCGGGATCACTGACGAGGGGGAGAGTAATACGCTGTTTTTTTTGAAAAGCACAATGACTAGTATGGGTATCTCTACTGATGCCATAGATACCTATTTCTTTTTCGTGAAATTGTTTGAGCAGTACAGAAAACTCTTGTCCTTCGAGCGTACATCCTGGGGTGTCGTCTTTGGGATAGAAGTAGAGGAGGGTGTAGGTCTGTGATTGCAAAAGTTCCGGAAGTGTCGTATTTTTTTCTTGTGCTGTGGGTGTCGTAGTGAGGGTAAGCATACATACAAATTATTTATAAAAAGATATGCTAGAGCTCAAGAGGTGGTCCAGACGGATCACTAGTAGTAGTCGTGGTGGTGGTCGTGGTAGTAGTTGAGCTTGAGGTAGAGGTGCTCGTGTCATTTTGATACTCAATCACTGCCTCTTTGCTAAATCCAAACACTGATCTGATGATGACACTTGCCTGACGGAAAATATTGTTAGCAGAGTAGAGTTCATATCCTGGAAGTCTAATTTTTTTGAAGATAATAGGAAAGATAAACAGAAAGATAACGGTGAGGATGACACCCAGGATCATATATCTAATAGAGTTCCATGCTTGCTTTATCTTCTCCGCATCACCGGCTGAAAAAATAAAGAGATAGATTGCTGAAAAGAACGCATAAATAGAGCCTCAGAAAATCACGATAATCAAAATCGCAAATACAGAGAGCACAAAACTGGAAACGCTACTAAGCATGTATGTGTCGTGAAGAGCATAAACGTCACTATAATAGCATTTATGCACCAAAATCCAAGGTTAAAAAAACGGCTCGTCGAAGACGAGCCGTTTTATATACGTGAAGCTTGATTTATTTGCCCTCTACAGGCTCTTTCTTGGTTTTTCTGGTTCTTTCGGTGTGGACAATGAATTTTTGGAAAACAGGATCAGCAGTTTTTTTGAACAAGATCTTAGCAACTCTGCTCGTAGGTTGAGCGCCTTTGCTAATCCATTGTTTCGCTGTTTCGCTGTCTATTTCGCATGCATCTGTGTGTGGATCAAACCAACCAAGGATACTTTTGAAACCAGTGTTTGCAGGTTTGGAGTGTTCGGTCAAGACAATTCTAAAAAATGCTTTCTTGTGTCTACCTCATCTGGCAAGTCTAATTTTGAGCATACTACAAAGGGATGAATAAAAAGAGAGGATATATATTTTTGACGACTGCTATTTGAGTTTTCCGCTTTCGGAAAACAGGACTCTCTTCTTGAGTTTGGGATCATACTTCATCATTTTCATCTTCTCAGTTTGGGTCATCTTGTTCTTGGTCGTGAAGTAGCAGTAACCTGACTCACTTCTGAGCTTGATGATGATTCTGTTGTCTTTTTTTGCCATCTAAATCAAATAAACAAATAAACAAATACTCAAATTAACAAATACACGGGAACAATCAAATAACCAAATTAACAAATACCCAAATACCCAAATTAACAAATACACGGGAACAATCAAATAACCAAATTAACAAATAACCAAATACCCAAATATACATACGCCAAGAAAGATACTATTTGGCTATTTGTATATTTGAAGTTTTGTAACTTTGAATCTGGCACTGGGTGGACTCGAACCACCGGCCTGGCGCTTATGAGACGCCCGCTCTAACCGGCTGAGCTACAGTGCCGCGAGACCACAATCGGTGAGGGAGGGATTCGAACCCTCGGTACGATTTTGGTCGTACAACTCATTAGCAGTGAGTCCCATTCGGCCGACTCTGGCACCTCACCTCGCCATAACTCTCGGTTTTTAATGATTTTTATACAACTGACACCATGCCTCTTGTGAATAAACATACTTCTCGCAAGCTCAAAGTATATAATTCTCAAGGGCATAGTATAAGCTAAAACAATCAAGAAACTTTATATACATAAAGTCTCTACGAAGTTTAGCTTAAAACTTTGCTGACAGGCACTATAGCTATTTTGAAAAGGATTGCAAGCTAGTCTTTTGGGGGAAAATACGACTACTTTTTGCATTCTCTTCAAATTTTCCTATACTGAGAGTAATGTTCCCTTTTATTTATGAAAACAGGCATGGTAGAGGCAGTAGGTGATGGTTTGGAGAGTGGAAATATCCGTGAAGATGTGGGTGAGGCGAGTGAAGAGGAGCTAGGAAATGTACGTGAACAGCTCGCCAAAGCGGCACAAATCCGTACCCAATTAGCACAAGCACAAGTCCAACAGGGTAATTATGCCCAGATGTTGACCTGCAGGATGGAGCTTTACTCAAAGCGGTGTTTCACCAAATGCAGGAACTCCATATTCCGCTCGAATTTGTCTTCGCCCAATTTTACCCTGGTCTTGCTAATCGAGAGGACCTCAGTTGGTTTACTCAGGCCTATCCAGAGCTAGAATATCAAGAATTGTCAGCACAGCAGATTACGCCGTTTGTAGCATATACCCGTTTATTGAGAGAGCAGTCTGATCTCAAAACACTCACTCTAGAAGAGTATATTCCCTTCCTCATCCGCCTCATGGTGCGGTCCGGTCTCGTCGACATGACAGGTCGAGACGCCGAAAAACAAGACAGTTTCAAGGCTTCCTTGAGGACGTATTTGGCGTAAAACTCCTCTTTTTATTCTGATATTG
>CAZWFZ010000088.1:0-4319 GCA_964633455.1 uncultured Candidatus Peribacteria bacterium
ATTATATTGCAATTTTATGATATAATCATATAGACAAGCTCTTAATAAGCATCTATAATACTTATGCAATTTTATAAGCCCAAGTCGATACTCTCAACGCTGTCGTCAGAGCAGAAAGCTTCCTGGAACGAAACTTTTTTGCATAGTTGCCAAGAGCATTTGGCGCAAGTGCTTCGTATGAATGAAATAGTGCTCATGCAATCGTCCAACAACACACATACAGGATATAGCATGTGATTTGTAATCGGTGAAACCAAAGAATCTCTGATCGTTGCTACCTGCCAACACAACATCGAAAGCAGGTCATCATTGTCGCTCACTACCCGCAATACACAATCACGTCTCAAGAGCATACTCAACGGACATTTCTTCGCTGACCATCTTGAACTAACTGTCCAAGATATTATCCCAAGTATAATACCAGCTGAAGATCTCGCTTTTGTACTTACCAAAAAACCTCGTGGATGGAAGATGCAGTGATTCAATTATCTCAATACCAAAGATAATCCTCACAAAGCAAGCCTCGCATTTGGGGTCAAAAACGAAAAAGGGGAAATGAGTCTCAGAAGCGGAAGTGTAAGTAATATCGAAGTATATGGAGGAAAAACTCTACCTGAAAGTGATTATAAGGGGTATACCAGTTCGCCTTTCCCGGTAGAAGATTTGGCTCCCTACCTCTGTACAGATTTCTACCCACTACCCACGGAAGATTCCTTGAAAGGCATGTCTTGATCACCTATTTTTAAAGATTATACACTCTTTGGCATGCATTGTTGATCTGCAGGCAACTTCAATACACAATCCTGATTTACATGAACTCCCTATGCACAAAAAAGCAGTGCACTACCCGCTCGACTCATACAGCAACGTGCCAAACAACTCTTCAAAAAAACCTCCGGCACGTTACACTCACCACCTTCTTTCTAAAAGACTCCAATAGATAATCGTATCTTTTCTGGAGTCTGGATTCTAAAGTCTAAATTCTTATTTCTTACCTCTCATTCCACTCATGAAACGCCTCAATCTCTCCCGCACACCCGACATCGACCTGCACCAACTTGATAGCAAAAATAAACAACTCATCGAAGAGTACCAACAAGAACTTCGCGGTGTCGTGCGTTACCTTTTCAAAGGTCAGGTGGTACCGAGCAGTATCGAACAACATTGTAAAATACTTTTCACTGAGGTGGAAAGTGTAAAGACATGGACGAGAATCAAACAACCCAACGATATACAATATGGTGTCAAAATGATAAGAGACAACGAACGGTCTATCAATGTTTTTCAACCAGGACAAGACGTCATTCGTATGTATATGAGATTGGTAGATGATGCTGCATGGGGCAGATACCCTTTGTGGGAAATAGCACATGACAGTAAAATCTACAGAGAAGTCCCCTACAATGGTAACGTCTATAGTCATTTGCATCATCAACATCCATGGTTTGAAGTAAGCTATCTCACCTCTCTCGCAGATGCTGGACTTATCACACCGACCCAAAAAGAGCTCCTCACGGTTTTTCATCGCGTGCATGATTTGCCAGAAATCAGTAATGGTGATCAGTTTGCCCTAGATAAACATGATGGTCATACCGAAAAAGATAGCCACGCGATTGGTATACTCATTGATGTAGCAAAACTTGACTACACTGACGCAGAGAAGAAATGTATGCAATCACTCTTCCATACATTTGAATGAAACGATACCGTGTTCAAGCCAGGTGAAATTATCAATTACTTCCGTGATGCGATTAATGTCTTTGATCAGCGTCACTTTTATGCGCACGATGCAGGCTTTGCGCTCAGTATTTTCAATAACTACTTCCCTCGCTTCCTCGACCGTACACATGCTGTCACACTTTTGCATGATGATAAAAAAAGTAAACAACGCTCCACGCTACCGTTGCAAGATATTCCCCTCGCCAAAGTTTTCTTCAATGAAAATGCGGCTAAAATAAATCTGATTATCAAGTATGGTATAGAACACATCGATGAGCTTGCCAGACTACCTGGTTCTCCTTTCAAAAATAGGGAACAACTCATCTCACTCCGTCAGACGCGAGAAAAGCTCAAGGTAGTCTACGGCATTACCTCGTGATAAAAACTTTCTTGCATATCCTATGAGGACCGCTACTATACGACCAACACCTTTATCTTACTCTCCACTACTCATGCGTCAATACCTCGACCTCCTCCAACATCTCCTCGATCACGGTACGGATAAATCTGATAGAACAGGCGTTGGCACCAGAAGCTGGTTTGGGTATCAAATGCGTATGGATCTCGCACAAGGGTTTCCTCTCCTCACGACCAAAAAAGTAAATTTTGAAGCCATTGTACATGAACTTCTCTGGTTCATCGCAGGAGAGACCAACATCAGAACACTTGTACAAAATAACGTCAAAATCCGAAACGAACGACCTTTCCAAAGATATCTTCAAAGCAATAGTCTCACCGACAGATTCGTCAAATATACGCCCGAACGAACAGAAAAAATGAAAGAGTTTGTCGAACAAATCAAAGTAGACGAAGGTTTCGCAGCTGAACGAGGCAATCTGTGACCTGTCTATGGCAAGCAATGGAGAGACTTCAATGGCTTCGATCAACTCACCCGACTTGTACAAGAGATCAAACGTAATCCAGACAGTAGAAGACTTATCATCAGTGCATGGAATCCACCAGAGATTGAAGAAATGGCAAAAGCTGGCCTTCCGCCTTGTCATTCGCTGTTTCAGTTTTATGTGCTCGATGGAAAATTGAGCTGTCAGTTGTATCAAAGATCTGCTGATGTCTTCCTCGGCGTACCGTTCAATATCGCTTCGTATGCACTCCTCACGCATCTCATTGCGCATGTCTGCGACCTCCAAGTTGGCACCTTCGTGCATACCTTCGGTGACGTCCATATCTACCTCAACCATTTCGACCAAGTCCGCGAACAACTCAGCAGAACTCCTACTGCTCTCCCGACACTCCAGCTTAACCCAGCACAAAAAGACCTCTTCGCCTTCAAAAGCACTGACATAGAGCTTCTGAATTATGCTCCCGCACCAGCAATTAGAGCAACGGTAGCGGTGTAAAACACCTCATATTTTTTGCATTTTCCAGCTTCCTCCCATATACTTATAGGACATTCATTTGTTTATAGTGTACTATGGGAGACATCATTGCAACTTATCTACTCTTTCAAACAATTGCAGGAAATACGCCGATTGAATATATTTTGGCGATGCTCGTCACGTGTGGTTCCCTTATTGTTATTTGGATCGTGAGAAAGGCTATCAAAGAAAAGTTTGAACACATCGAAGAAAATCTTCCAGAACGAGAAGGGATTTTGTTGGACAATATCAAGAACATACCCTTGATGACCTATGTGATGGTCAGTGTCTATATGGGATCGTTGATGTTGTCTTTACCGAGTCGATTGGATAAGACACTGCATGCTGTGTTTCTCATTTTGGTGATTAGCCAAGTGGGTCTCACCTTCACTCATATCATTAGTGATGTGTTTGCTACGCATTTATTTCCCGCGACCAAATCACGTAACCTCAAACAATTCCTCAATATCTTTTTGGGGACGATTGTGTGGCTCACGGTAGCTTTGCTCATCCTTTCCAACTTGGGTATTGCAATTACTCCTCTGCTGACAAGTTTGTGAGTGGTGGGTATCGCCGTAGCATTTGCGTTGCAGAATATTCTCGAAGATATTTTTTCATCTATCTCTATTTATCTCGATAGCCCGTTTCAAATTGGGGATTATATTGAAGTAGATGGTGTAGAAGGCACGGTTACTTCAGTAGGTATCAAGACTACGCGTATCAAAACTATCAGAGGTGAAGAAGTAGTTATCGCAAATAGAAAATTAACGGGAGATGTGATTCATAATCTCTGAGCGATCAAACATAGGTCAATCGCGGCGAGAATAACGCTTGTCTACAACACTCCTGCAGAGAAACTTCTCCTCATCGAGAAACTCATGTCTGACATCATCGATGCAACGGACGATGTGGTACTGGAGAGAATGCATCTCATTGCATTGGATGCGTCTGGCATCACCTATGAGTATCTCTACACAGTATTCAACAATGAACTCGAAGTCTATCTCGAGAAAAATCAATCTATTCTCTCAGCACTTCTCGTAGCACTCAACAAGCATGGACTCGAACTCGCCTATCCTACCCAAATGCTCTATCATACACCTCTACCACCAATCTCTTCACCTCTGCCACCTCTTCGTGCCCCTCGCAAAGCCTCAACTAAATAATCGTATATCTACTATATATGCATTTGTATTGACTTTTTCTATAAAAAGTATATATTGC
>CAZWFZ010000089.1:0-4215 GCA_964633455.1 uncultured Candidatus Peribacteria bacterium
CTATTAGTTCCTCACGCTCGGCGAAGTAAACCAATAAGAGTTTCACATCATTTGGAGCATCTTTGAGGATTTCACCAAAAAATTCATCATTCTGATGAACTTCTCCTCGAGCCTTATTGAAACCGCCATGTAGAATATATTTTGCTTGCATAAATTAATTTTATACTTCTAGCTCACTTCAACTTCTAGAGTTAAAGGGTAATGGTCAGATATATCAGTTTTATCTAAAGAAAGGCTTCTAGCTGATACAGCCTTGTTCACGAAAATGAAGTCAACCATTTCTCTTCCTTCTGATCTAGTTCTAGTAATATTAAAAGTGTTATTCATATTTGAATACTCCTCATTAAGTATGTTTATGCTTTTTGTATTAGGAGCAAGGTTAAAATCTCCCAAAAGAATGGTGGGTAGATTTTTTAATGTGAGCTTTTCTACAATAAAATTACTTTGCATTATCGTACGCTCGGTATCAAGCTTATCTTTAGAGTGGAAACCGTGCACATTACCAATTTGAATTACTGTTCCATTCACATCTATCTCGCAAACCTGTAAGGACCGACTATGGTCATTTCCTTTATAGAAATTAGTTCTGTCACGGTCGAATTCGTATGTTTTGAAATAAAAATAATCATACCCATGTACTATGGGATACTTAGAAAGTATCAGCTTCCCTTGTTCTACCATTCCACCGAAGTCTCTACCAATAATCCCATTTTCGCCATAGGTTTTATCTACAACCCACTCAGGAGCGAAAAAACAATGAGGGTAATCTTTTTCCAAGGACTTTCTAATAATTTCTTCTGATCTATATATTGAGGGGACACTTGATTCAAGTGGACGAACAGCTTCTTGTAGGCAAACAATATCTGCGTTAGATGATTGTAAATATTTTACTACATCCGCAGAATTATCAATTTTTATACCAATATTGAAGCTTATAACTTTCATAGAGTTATGATAACAAAAAAACGCCTTCTCGGCGATCTTTATTGACCAATCTAGGTCACACGATAAAAAGGTCTTGTGGCTGGGCGTCTCGGGCTAGAACTGTGGTTCGGTCAAACCCTGCTTGGCTTTTCTGACGCTCCCTGAGCACCTTTTAAAAAAGGGTGGAAGTGATATAATTAAGTAAATACTATTAATCAATAAAATTATGCCAGAAACACCAGATATCAGAGGTGGCCACGATCTTAGTCCTGAGCAAGAAGCAAATATAGATAGAATGGTCGAAGGCTATGAAGAAAAAGGGGCTGCTGCTTTAGGAACAGAAAATGCAGAAGCTTTCGCTAAAGAAGATGTTGAATCTGCACAGAAAGCTCAAGAGGAATATAAAAACCGAAAAGAATTAGAACCTGCATTAATTCAAGCCGCATTGGATCGTGTGGAAGAAGTATATCAATCCAAAGTGGTTAACGAGCAACGTGACAGCTACTCATTTTTTGAACCAAAGGTATCTGCTAACAGTTCTGATGTTGCAATCATTGCCACTCGTAATCGCTCAAGAGTAACAGGCAGCCATGGCAAGACTCAAGATTATAATGCAATTTTAATAGTTTCCGGAGATAAAGTTACCGACAAGGGTTGGGCAAAATCTTATGAATCAGTTTCTGGAGCCCCAGATCAAAACTTTTCTAACGAAGCAGTTAATTATCAAGAAATCAAGGAATTCGAAAAAACTTCATCGGGCGAATTTAAAATTGTTGTAGAATCAGCTGACGGATCCAAAAGAACTTTATAGGCCAAGTCAAAAAGTAAACTAAAGTTTTTACACAAAACACGGAAATCATTCCGTGTTTTGTTTTATAGATTCATAAGCATATCGTGCTAGCACGAGTTGGCTGTCCGATTCGGGACACTTTTCGAACCAATTCGGCTATATTAAGCCAGCTCTTTGAATATTTTTCTAAGACCAACCAGGATTCGAAACAAAATTTTGGGTGGCATAAAATGGCTTTGACTTAGAAGGGTCCCATTTAATGATTTACATCATCTGGTAGTTCAATATTATATTTTTCTTCGATTTCTCGAAGCCTTACTTTTTCACCTCTTTGAAGATTACCTTTCACCCAATCAAAACTATGTAGGACATCCTCCTCAATATGGTCCCAATATGTTACACCTCTGTTGTAATATTTACTCAGCAAATTAAGTATCTCTTGAACTCCTTTAAATAAATCTTCGATATCTTTGAAGATCACTTCACGACTTTTACGATCCATTTCCTGGTGCGCTACTTCACGATTTCTCAGTTCCAAGATTAGATCTATAGTTACTCCGTGTCTCTTTTTAATAACTGATATTTCATTTACTATCGCTTCATATTCTGCCTCGCTCACAAAAGTTTTAATTTCTTCAATCAACTTCTTCAATGAAAATGTTTCGTCGTATTTTGATGCATCGAAGAAAATAGAAAGATCAGTGACAAAGCTCTTATACGAGCTCTGAAAAACAGGATGAAAAAACTTCCAGTATTTCTGAAAAAACGCAACATTTTCTTTAGCTTGTACCTCACCGACTTCATTTACATTGATCATCTGAGAAAACTTTTTCCAGAGGTAATAGCTTTCTAGCGCTGTAAACATTCTATCGGTTGTCAATCTGAATAGATCTTTTATCTTTTGATTGTCTTTGGGAGAAGTAATTTCTCGTGCATTTTCAGTCACATGTTTTTATTTATTGCTCAAATAATAAGTCAGTAAAAGCGTTTCTTTTTTCAATGGTTTAACTATTCACAAGCAATACCATCGCCATCACGATCCAGACCGTGGATGTCGGTTCCAGTGACATTAACTCTTCCCGTGTAGGCGGGGCCATCTCCACTACCCCCGGCGCAATCCACATCGGAAGCAATCGGTACACAACCTGAATAATTCGGATCACAACTTGATTGTTGTTTCAAGGAAGGTCTTGGCTTGGGTGCCGGTATGGGCTCTGGAGTAGATATCTCTGGTATTTTCTCCTTTGGAAAAGCCGAAGGTTCTGATTGATTATTCGACGATTGGATAACCGTTTGGTCGACTGAAGCTGTGTCACACCCAGTTGCACTCAAGCTCAACGCTAGAAGCAGCAAAGCTAATCTTTTCATCTCAGATTGGATTAATTACTTTAAGCATACTCTCCTCATAAGTAAGCGGCAATATTGACATAAGCCGTTTATTATGTTATAGTTAGCAGTTCAAGTAGCACTATCTATTATCTTGTGTTTCGCGCAGAAGGGTACGCGGAATGTAAGAATTTCATTCCAGTTTTAACAATTCAGGAGGCTAAATAATGATAGTTCAAAAAATTCGAGGAAACGTCTTCGAAGCAGATCAGCAACACGTCGTATTCGGTGTAAACACCGAAGGATATAACGATGCTGGTTTCGCCGGTCAAGTCGCTCGGCAGATCAATTCTAAGCTTGCAAATACGGGCGGGAATCAGTTGGGAGAAGTGATCACATTCGAAGGTGAAAACAAAACCTTCCATGCAGTAGTGTGTCATTCGCTCAACGAAGTACCTGGATGGAGTAAGACTCCCGAAGTCATCGAGAAAGCTCTAAATGACCTCGAAGTACCAGGCGGAGAACCAATCGCAGTGGTATTGATGGGCGGCGGAATGATTGGTCAAATGATGGGTGCAGATATTAACGCAAACCTCGAAGCTATGGAGCGATCTAACAAAGAGGTCTACGTTTATTCTCTGTAATTTCTTCGGTCATAAATTTTGAGTTTTTGAAGAGCCTGACCAGCTCTTTTTTTTATTTACTTTCTATCAGCGCGGAAACCGACCTTTTTAAAATAATCCAGCGGCGCTAAACTTCCTGCGCTATGGATAAGGAAGAGAAAACAATTAAAGATCTCTTTCCTGATCTCTCGCCCAAAGAGCGTAAAGAGGCCAAGCAGAATTTGCAGAATTATCTAAAACTCGTAGGACGTATCTACGACTCTTTAGATGAGAAAGAAAAACAAAAACTGCTACTCAAGCTCGAGTGGGAAAAGAGAAATTCAGGAAAGCAATCGGCGTCGCAAAAGTAAACCGATCTAAAATGCGGAATGCCGACACCCGTGTAGGATTCGAACGAATTCTGCTTTTAGATATGCGGTGCGTCCCAGGAATATACTTTTAATGTTGTAATGAGGAAAAACTGTTGCGCGACACACGATCAATTTTGCGCTTATTTAACAAATAATAAAGCACCCATTTCGGGTGATACTTTTTAACTTTTTACTTTTGGCT
>CAZWFZ010000090.1:0-4156 GCA_964633455.1 uncultured Candidatus Peribacteria bacterium
GTATGCATAAAATTACGTTTATCACCGGAAATCAAAGCAAAGCCGATTATTTATCAAAATACTTGGGAGTTTCTGTCGATCATTGCAAGCTTGATTTGGATGAAATACAATCCTTAGATTTGCACAAGATTGTAGAACACAAAGTGAAACAAGCATTTGAAGAAATACAAACCCCCGTCATTGTAGAAGACGTCTCATTGGAATTTGTAGCACTGGGGAGATTACCTGGGCCTTTCATAAAATTTTTCGTAGACGAAGTACCATTCGAGACCATATGTAGAATGCTTGATGGGCAAACAAGAAAGGCTATTGCAAGATGCATATTTGGTTACTATGATGGAACTGTTTTGGAGTTTTTTGAAGGGACTATGCATGGAGAAATCGCCCTCACTCCTGCATGAGAGAGTTGATTTGGGTGGGATAAAATATTCATACCAGATGGTTATGCGGTAACTCGTGCACAGTTAAACGAAGAACAATACAAAGAGTCTTATGCGAAATCAAAAGCATTTGGACCACTCAAAGAGTTCTTACTACAAAGAAATACTGCAGGATAATTTTTCTTTTACCCCTACCACATAATCTATGCAAACACTTACCTTCTCTACGACCATCAATGCTCCCGTCTCCAAGGTGCGACATACTATGCTCGATAAACCTACCTACGAACAACGAACAACTGTCTTTTGTGAAGGGTCGACCTATGATTGATCTCGAGAACAAGGAGCGAGCATCAAATTTACAGATCCACAAGGGTATGGCATGATCGCAGAAATAGCTGAAAATAGACCGAATGAGTTTATCTCTATCAGGCATCTGTGAGAAATGATGAAAGATGAAACGACCGGTGAGAGCAAAGTAACTATGTATGATGCATGAACTCATACACATGAAAATTATTCGTTCAGCGAACAAGACGGCGTGACTACGGTAGTTGTGGATATGGATGGATTACCCGAGGAGTACTTACCTATGTTTGAAGATATGCGACCCAAATCGTTGGAGAAATTGAAAGAGATCTGTGAAGGATAGATTTTATTTTTCCTTTTTGGTTCTTGCAAGGGGCATAGTGTTATTTAGACATGTATGAACACAATCATAATAGCTCCGCCACCAAACTAAAAAATGTCGATGCCTTTATTGCTGCTCGACCTGCAGATGTAGCTAAAAAACTCAAGCAGATACGCGATATCATCACTACTACCTGCCCTGATGCGGTTGAGAGTATCAGTTATGGTATGCCCGCCTACAAACTCAATGGCAAACCGCTTGTCTACTTCTCCGCATTTCCACATCATATTGGTTTCTATGCGACACCGTCAGGACACACCGCATTTGCCAAAGAATTAGCCAGCTACAAACAAGGGAAAGGTTCTGTGCAATTTCCACTCGACCAGCCACTCCCACTTGATCTCATCAGAAAAATTATACAATTTAAGATGAAAGATATTGCAAACAAATAGTTTTATTCTCTTCACTTTTCTATGGAAAAATATTCTCACGGTGCATTTCCTGTCACAGGCGTAATCTCCCATATTCCTAGTCATGCAGAAGCAATGCCTATCATCATGGACGCATGGAAACAACGATTTGCAAACAAAACTGGAGCAAGTGTCGTAGGTCAATCGCATCCTAGCATGCATGCCGTCTACTACAACTATGATGTGAACAAAACATCTTTTGATATGCTTGTCGGTGTGATGGTCGAAGAAAATATTGTACAAACTAATGATAATCTCACGACACTTATTATTCCTGCACAAGACTATCGCTATATAAAAATTGCATGAGGATTTCCTGACAGTATTTGGAATGGTTGGGATGAGATTAATAAAAAAACAGCAGAGGAACTTCCAAGAACCTATGGCTATGATCTCGAGATGTACAATGAAGCAGGAGATGAATGTACGATTGCAGTTTCGGTCAAAGAATAATTTTTGTAATGTTATTTATTTTTATAGTTATTTATTTTTATAGTTATATATCATGGTACAAATCAATCCGTACATCAACTTCAATGGCAATGCCGAAGAAGCATTCAATTTTTACAAATGAGTTTTTGGTGGAGAATTTGGGAAAGTAGTTCGCTTCAAAGATATGCCAAGTGATCCAGATTTCCCGATTCCAGAAGCTGAAGCAAACAAAATCATGCACATTACGTTGCCTATAGGAAAGAATGTTTTGATGGCCAACGACGTTCCAGAAATTATGGGAAAGGTGAATGAGAATGAAAATAGATCCAAAATAGCCATCAGCACAGAAAGTCGTGAAGAAGCAGACAAACTATTTAATGGACTATCAGTAGGTGGAAACATTGAGTTTCCCATGTCAGATAGTCCACGAGGCACATACTTTGGCATGTTTAGAGACAAGTATGGTATTGAATGGACGGTTGACTTTGATCCTAGAGAGAGTGAGTAATTGCTTTTATATACAAATAAGGTTGTTTTTATATCCTCCTCAACAACTATGCGAGATATGCAGACACCATGGTTTGATGTGGCATTTGTAAGTACATTATTTGCATTATGACATATATTCTTTGGCCATTTTGAAGAAAGAACTTCTCGAAAAAGAAAAATAATGAAATATATCATTACCATGGTTCTTTTTTTGCTACTCTCCATATATTTTGGTAGAGAAGTGCCACTTACTATAGTATGCATTATGATACTCTTAGTAATATATGTACATGCAATTGTACTTCCCAAAAAAGGAATACATGGACGAACTGGCGAACCAAAATCAAAATACTATGATTTTAGATGATGGGATAAAGATATTTTCAAAGAAAGGACATAGATTTTATTAAAACTCGTTAGCATGACCTATACTCTTGAAACGCTTATTAGTACTATTTCAGATATCTACACCCATCAAGACGACTATGAAATGAGCAAACATCTTGTAGATTTCCATGCACCTGATGGAACATACATTGGAGATTACTTCAACCTTTTCATACATGAGAGGATGGTAAACCAAGCCCCAAAAATGTATCATATCTGAGGACCCTATGATCTCGTTTCAAAAAAAGCACCGCAGAGAGCTACGGTGTATCAAAATGGTGTACTGTTAATCAACCAAGATATTACCCATGAAATAAATGTGAGAACAGCAGCTATGAATTTCGTTGTGTTATCTGCACTTTGAATTAGAGACCTTTCCGACAAGAAGATACTCTTGTACTGATCTGGTAATGTGTGAAAAGAATTTTTGAAGTTACTTAAGGAGTACGATTGATCAGTAACTACAATGAGCTACTCTAATACGAAAGGTCCCAACATGGAGTTCGAGGCATTGGGAGCTAGTATCGGTGTAGCATGCACCTATTTTACATGAGACTCATTGCATCAGTATGATCTTGTGGTGCTGCTTACAAATTCTAGAAATCCAGTAATTACAAAAGAGATGTTTGCTACGATCAAGAAAACAGCAATCGTGACGAGTTTTATAGGCTCTCAGCCTCAAGGAGAATTAGAATCATCAATATATACTGAAGACGTACACATCGTAGTAGATCGAGATCAAACATTAGTGTACGCAAAGGACTTGTCAGCACAAATAGAAAATGGAAACGTTTCAAAGGACTCTATACTAACTATAGAAGATCTTTTGCAGGGGAAAAAGACAAACCCAGGAAGTATTATCATATATAGATCTACGTGAGCTCCCATGCAGAGCTTGGCTATTGTCAAACTTTTGTGATAATTTTTTTATCCTCTATTTTTTTCATGACACAACTCACCGTCTCAACCAAAATCTACGCACCACTCGCAACTGTACGAAATTGTATGCGAAATCCTGATCACATCATCCATCGAGCATTTGCTGATGAAGCAACCCGACATTGCCCATGGGCACGTGGGGAAGCGCCAAAAGTAGGAGAAACCTTCACCACTCGTATGGAAGCTCGTGATGGGAGTTTCTGATTTGATCTATCAGGACAATATACGGCGGTAGATCCTATGAAGAGCTTTTCATATACGATGGGCGAAATGAAAGAATACTTCCTCGATGCAGGACGTGTGGTAGATGTGATGTTCCATGAAGATGGATCATGCGGTTGCGTAACGGTCACAGAAACATTTGATGCAGAAGACATTCACGATCATGCAATGCAAATAGCAGGACGACAGGCTATTTTGGAGAATTT
>CAZWFZ010000091.1:0-1195 GCA_964633455.1 uncultured Candidatus Peribacteria bacterium
GATGGATGCACCTCATCCAAAGGCTACTCCAACAACAATGTAGGTGCTCAACTTTTTGCTCCTCTGATCGCTACTCATATCGAGCGTCGATTAGCAGAACATGAAGAAGATCATACAACGCAGCGATTCTGGGAACTAATTGAACATGACATCCTAGCTGATATTGGAAGCATAGCTTCCTTGCTCCCGGGGAAACGTTCTGAAGTCATCAAGGATTGGTTGCTCTTCACGATCGTCGGATTCGTCGTAGCCAAAGGGCAATTAGTGATCTTTCACTGTGGTGATGGTATGTATGTGTACAATGATACTATATATACGCTCAAACCAGCACCAGGAAATCTACAGCCCTACTTGAGCTATCGTCTGAGCAGTATCGATGAGATGAGTCTCTTGCCGTTGTGTAAGATAACTATCGAAGTCTCTCCTGCCGCACAGCTGGATCATATCGTCATTGGGACGGATGGCATGTACGATATCTTTGATCTCGAACAAAAAATTATTCCCATGACACAAACTCCTGCTGGACGACTCGATGGATTTTGGAAAGATCCACGTATATTAGCTAATCCAGCAATTGCGCAAAATAAATTGCATGCCATGAATCGCAAATCATCTCGTGTAGATTATGAGAAGCGTGTCCTCACGCACTATCATGAACTCATGGAAGACGATACGACATTCATCGTACTCACGCATTCGCTCACCAAAAAAATCGCAACATCATGAAAGTATACACAGCCAATGGTCAATCATACGACCTCAAAAAAATCATCGGAGGTGGCCAAGAAGCAGTCGTTTACCTCCTTGATGCAACACATGTGGCGAAGATATATCGTGCGCCAAATGACGCATTTTATGCGGGGAACACGACTGAGCAAAAAGGTGCAGCTGCCCGTCTCACGTATATCCAAAAGAAACTTATACAGTTTCCCAAATCATTACCAAAACAGGTAATTGGACCACAAGAGTTTTTGTTCAATAGCAAAAAACAATTGATTGGATATACGATGCCTTTCATCGACCAAGCGGATCCCATTCTCATTTTGGGGGATCTTGCTTCTCGTAACAAAGCAGGCATCACCAACAATACGGTCACCAATATCTTTCGCAATCTCCATGGAACCGTACAAGGATTGCATCAACAAAACGTAATTGTCGGTGACTTCAATGATATGAATATCTTGGTCAAAGGGAC
>CAZWFZ010000091.1:1295-3638 GCA_964633455.1 uncultured Candidatus Peribacteria bacterium
ATCAAGTCTGCACAACGAGCACACCACAGAATTTGGGCATATGATCCAGACGTTCGCTATCCGGCATTTGTACGACCACTTGAAGTCTTACCCAAAACGATGCAAGAGTATTTCCGAGATGTCTTTGTCAAAGACAAACGCGAAATATTTCCTGTGTCTCTCTTGGCAAACCTTCATTGGCAAACCTGTACCGTGCACGATGTTGAGTTTGCAACTCAAAAATGCCCTATCTGTCATCCACATGCGGGTACCATCATGGTGATCAAACCACAAGTAACTGCAACTGACGGCGTGAGTATCTCTACGATTTTCACTACCACAGGACAGATTCTTTTGGCAGATTTCAGTGATGGAAGACTACGGTATCTGTATCATGAAAATGATGCATACCATCGTGAAACCGGTGAAGCAGTTCTCCGCGGACCCTTGCAAAGATTACGCTATCGTATCAGTAATGAGAAAACACTCTTAGCCAGCGGTAGTCAACTTGCTATACTCGAAAGGAACAAATCTCCTGAACGCGTGTTGATTGATACGTATAGGAATATACCTGTCTTCGATGCAAAAGGTGATACGCTTGTATGGCTTACCAACGGTACCATATCCTCACCCAGTAGCTTTGGCATTTCCTTCAAACCACAGACCCATGGAACCGTCGTCACCGATAACTCCATGTTGTGGACGGGCAAAAAGTTTGGTTTTGGGTATTTCACTGCAGGCAGTATATTAGAAGGTTTTCTTTTTACTCCGCAAAGTAACTATACTACCAAAGTTGATCTCCCGCTCATTCCAGGAGAAATCATTGACGCTACTGCAGTATTTAGTGATACGTTGTGTTGGTTTATGGTTCAGACAAAATCTGGTAAATCGTATATCAATCACGCATTCGCTATCAATGCACACGGACAGATCTTGTGGCAACACAGTGCTTCTCCTGATGATCATGACTGGCTGGAAACGATCCGAGGCAAAACTGCCTCTGGCACAGATCTCTTCTCAGCTACTATCGATGGTTTGCAACGCATTCGCTTACGTAGTGATGGCAGTGTGGAAAATAAATTATTCTCCGCTACTGCTTCTCACATTTCACTGGGCGATATCCTGCATATCAGTCACCAAGGTATGTATGTGCAAAAGGCACATAGTATCTTGTTGGTTACTATGTCTTAGTACTTATGGTTCAAATAAAATTATTCACAAACAATTTAAAATGTAAAATCATGAAACAATTTCAAATTCCTTCATTCTTCGATCGCACCAATGCGACCAAGATCTATCCGATCAGCTATGGTACACTTGCCAAAGACGGTAACGACTTTGCGAAAACCAACGGCATCAAACCAGGTAGTTCTGACAAAAAGAAAATCGGTTTGATGATCATCGACGCTCAGAATACGTTCTGTCACCCGCAAGGAGAGCTGTTCGTAGCTGGCGCACCTGATGACAACATCCGTCTTGCAGAGTTTATCTATCGCAACATCGAAAGTATTTCCAAGACTTTCGTCACGATGGATACCCACTACATGAAGCAAATCTTCCATCCCTTCTTTTGGTTGGATGAAAATGGCAACAATGTAGGCGACTACACGACTATCACCTCGCAGGATCTGAAAAGTGGGAAATACACCGTCAATCCTGCTATGGTAGGTAACATGCCTGGCGCTACCCTGACTGGTCTGATCAAATTCGCACAACACTATGTGAGCGAACTTGAAAAGAAAGGAAAGTTCAGCCTCACCGTATGGCCCTATCATGCAATGCTCGGTGGTACAGGACACGCATTGTCTCCTATCATTGAAGAAGCAATCAGATGGCACGGATTCGTGAGAAAAACAGACGTAGAATTTGAAGTCAAAGGCGGTAATCCATTGACCGAAAACTACTCTGTGCTTTCTCCGGAAGTATTGACTGCACCTTCCAAAGATGCTGGTCAAACCGTCGCTATCGCTGCCCGCAATACCAAGTTCATCGAAAAACTTCTTGATCTCGATGTACTGATCATTGCAGGACAAGCCAAGAGCCATTGTGTGGCCTGGTCGATCCAAGACTTGCTCGATGATATCGCTACCAAAGATCCTGCACTTGCTTCCAAGGTCTATTTGCTCGAAGACTGTACGAGTCCGGTGGTAACACCTTTCGTCGACTTCACCAAAGACGCCAACGATGCATTTGCTCGTTTCAAAGCTGCAGGTATGCACATCGTGAAATCCACGGATGCAATCGACACATGGCCAGATATTATGCAGAGACTCCAATAAAATCTGCAACACGAAACCAATAAAATGAAAAAGCAGGTGTGTAACTGAACCACCATTAAAATCTGTAGAATTCAGATTTTATGGA
>CAZWFZ010000091.1:3648-4127 GCA_964633455.1 uncultured Candidatus Peribacteria bacterium
CCGCTTTAGGGTTAGTAAATTTGAGGCAACGAAAAATTTACTATTTCTTAAAGCGGTTAAGTGTGGTAACATCACGCACCTGCTCTATCACAACGTTTCTCTTAAAAAAATTTTCTAAAAAAATAAATTGTACAATCATGTCACAAACAAATGTAAATAATCTCTTCAACAACGCATTAGCGTCTGGTGAAATAGGTGGAGCGTCAATAGATGCTCTCGGTAAAATTCAAGACCTAGGTAACATCATCAATGATGCACTAGGCACGCCCACTCTGGATATTGCTTCCGGAGAGATCATTCTCGTGAACCTGTTGATTGATGACAGTTCAAGTATGGAGGATGTATCAGATGCGGTCATCAAAGCACATAATGAGTGTATTGAAGCCATCAAAGCGAGCAAGCAGGTAAACAATATCATGGTCCAATGCCGTCTCATGACAGCTGGACTACTCTATCCTTTCAAACTGATAGATGATGTG
>CAZWFZ010000092.1:0-4027 GCA_964633455.1 uncultured Candidatus Peribacteria bacterium
GTTTAATGCCCCGTATATTACGGGGCATTTTTTTATTTGAATCTTCATCAAAAGTTTACGCAGTAAAGTTTTATGATTGATTCAATTATCCCATGCCGTAGGCTTGGGGCTTTATACCTCCTCTCACCGTGAACGATAATACGTGAGATGCGTTGCTACCATGACTGGTTCTTTGAAGAGTATCATGCGGTACCATACACGATAGGTGTCAATATCATAGGTAAGGGCAAAGAAGACCAAGATACTCATACCGGTAATTTTGGTGAATGATTTACCTCCACTCAACCCACCTCGAGGATGAGGCGTTGTACGGTAAGGTGCAGCATGTTCATCAAGTGGGCCATTTTTCCCACCTTTAGCGCCTTGTGTGCCAAACTTCTGTTCCTCGAAAAGTTCGCGTTCAGACCAACGAGGAGATTTTCTAAACTCATCAACAGTTTTTAACTTTTCAGTAATGAGATCTGGCTTTTGCTGACTACTAGGTTTTTTTCCAATTTTTATGCTATCAGTTGTTCCAAGGTCATTCGTAGTAGTGCCATCTGGTTGAGTATTTCAAGGTCCTCCTTCCGTTTCTGTAGCGGAATCTGGGATGCCAGTTTCAAAAGTGTCCTCATTTTGGAAACGAGTAGTTTCGTTTGTACAACGTTGACTGCATCCATCACCATTGGTGAAATTACCATCATCACATTGTTCACTACTATCTACCACTCCATTACCACAAGTGACAGGACCACCACTTTGACAGTTGATGCCACAGTTATCTGCTTCTGATCTATTACCGTCATCACAATTTTCATTGGGTTGATTGATTATACCATCTCCGCAGAATGCGCCTCGTTCTCTTTGGCATTGTGCGCTACAACTATCACCATTGATGCTATTGCCATCATCACATACTTCATCACCTTCACGAATACCATTACCACAATACTGTGTATAGAGTGGCGAACAGTCCGTACTACAGTTATCATTATTGTTGGTGTTGCCATCATCACAGCGTTCTCCAATTTCAACAATACCGTTTCAGCAGGTACTGATAGGAACAACGATAGGTTCATACGCACACGATGAACTACATCCATCACCATTGGTAGTATTGCCATCATCACATGCTTCAGAAGGTTGATTGATACTACCATCTCAACAGAGTGGGACTAATTCAGTTTGGCACTGTGCACTACACCCATCACCATTGGCAATGTTGCCGTCATCACATTGTTCTGTTGGTTGATTGATGTCATCATCGCCACAATATTGTGTTGGTTCAGTAGTACAGGTAGCACTACACCCATCACCGTTAGCAATATTACCATCGTCACATATTTCAGCACCTTCTTGTACTGCATTACCACATACGGTTGTTGGTGGGGTAATGGGCGTGTCTGGCGTCGGATCAGGTCATCCTGTTGGTACGAAAGGGCTATAGGTGAATGCCCATGGATTTGATATCACCGTATTTCCCAAAAGATCTCTCGCTTCTACACGTCGATACTGAGACCCTCTGAGATAGAGAGGAGTAACGAGTGATGCGCTAGTTGCAGTAGATACAAACGTGTATGTATCATTGGGAGGAAAGGTAATATCACGTGATATATAGATTTGATAGTCTGCAAATCCTACTCACGTATCCACGGAGGCATTTCGATTGAGTACTAGATTTGTATCGGTGATAACCGTCATATTATTTGGTACGGTAGGGCTACTTGTGGTTGGGGGGGTTTGATCCAAAGTGGCATTAGCTCCTACGATACAGGCAAGTGTTTGTGCATTGTTTATTGCCTTGAAGGTGATATACTTTGTTCAGTCTCCCAAGGTGAAAGTGAAAGGCAACACGGTAGATTGCATTGCTGGTATCGATGCAAGTACCGTAGGATTTATATCTCATACGATTTCGACATTCCCTGCCACATCAGTGTATGCTATCCCTTGCATATTTTGCATATTGGTGTAGAGAGTGCCTCCTATATCAATGATATTATTAGCAATAATGCCATCAACGGTAAATGAGCAGTTAAATTGATTAAATCCTTCAACTTTTGTTTCGCCAATTGCCGCTCACTGTCCAAAAACTATACTTCCTTGTTGCGCACAAACAAACACAAAACCTACACAGAAAATACGCCAAAAGTGCTTCGGTGATTTGACCGGGTAATATGATGAAATGTGGCTTTTACTTTGTGTTTTTTGCATAGTGTCCGAGAATTCAAAAAGAGAATACACCTATTATTATACAGAGAATGATGGTATGTGTCAAATTTTATACTACATTTTTTATGAGATATTTTGCGTGCACATAGGTTGTATTTAGGTGCAAGATGCATATCTTATCTACACGTTATTTACTTATTTTTTCTCAATGCAAAAGCGTGTATTGACCTGAGTCAAACCCACAGGAGACCAATTACATATTGGTAACTATTTCGGCGCAGTAGAGCCAATGGTACGCCTGAGCCAGCAAGAGGATATGCGTGTGTTTATGTTTGTAGCCAACTTACATGCATTGACAGAGTTTCATGACGCAGAGGCGATACGTAGAAATACGTTGACCACGGTCAAAACCTATTTAGCGTGTGGTCTTGATTCACAGCAAGTCCTGATCTATAACCAATCAGACATTAGTGCACATACCCAATTGATGCGAATACTAGCGTGCGTCACCAATATGTGATTTATGAAGCGCATGCATGCGTTCAAAGCAGCTATCGATGCAGGCAAGGAAGATGAAATCAGTGTCGGTACGTTCAATTATCCTATCCTCATGGCGGCGGACATTTTGTTATACGACCCTGACTTGGTGCCGGTGGGTAAGGATCAAAAACAACATGTAGAATACGCCAGAGATATTGCTCAAAAGTTCAATCATCAGTTTGGTGAAACGTTCAAACTTCCCGCACCGTATATTCAAGAAACGGTTGCTACCGTGCCTGGTATTGATGGTCGCAAGATGTCCAAATCCTACAATAACTATATTGGTCTTTTCGATGATGCGGAAACTATTCGCAAGAAAGTAGCACGCATCACCACTGCTGCCATTCCCGTCGAAGCCCCCAAAGACCCAGATACGTGTCATATCTTTGCCCTCACCAAACTTTTTTTGGATGAGTCACAAGAGCAAGTGCTTCGTTCTCGTTATCTCGCAGGTGGCGTCTCTTACAAAGATCTCAAAGCAGAACTTAGTGATCTGATTATAGCATTCACCCAACCGTTGATAGATCGTTATCATAGTTTTTCGGATGCACACGTTATTTCACTTTTGGCTGATGGAGCGGAGCAGGTTCGTCCATTTGCTGAACAAAAGATCAAAGACATTTCTGCCAAAGTTGGTTTTATGTTGTAGTCAAGGAATGGAGTATGCATGTTATCTCTCTAGTTTCCCTGGACAACATGGCCTTTTTACTCTTCCCGTAGGTAGCTGACAGGAGGGCGATTTGTTGTATCTCCAGGATCAGTATGCTTTGCATCTTGGTCCTCAGGTATCTTGTATGATTCCTAAGCAACTCCCGCATGCTCCTCGTTGTGAAATATTGGAACCGGGGTTGCTCTCAGCACAAACTCTCTCCTGGGTACACTGGTTTGTAGAACATCGATTCACTACCTATCCGAAGGCAATTTCGTTGCGATTGGGTGACGAATTACTTCCCTTATTAGCGAGGAAACCCAAATCCACCAAAAAGAAATCTTCAGTGCAAACAGTTACAGATAATTTTGTGACAATTGATCGTTCATATACATTACAACTTTCCCAACATATCTGTACACAACAGTTAGTAGTTTTCCCAGATGTACGAACAATGATGAATACACTTCCAGATAATTTCAAAGAAATGCCTCATACCTTGTTATTACATAGTCAATCGACCCCCAAGCAGTTACAAGAGGCGTTTTGGTCGACCAAAACGTGATCAGTAACCACCATCATCACTACCTGATCTCAGGTATTTCATGATCGAACGCAGCTGTCGCACTGCCTCGTCGTAGCTCCGCACACGCGATACTATAAACAACAACAAGACCCGAGATACCATAC
>CAZWFZ010000093.1:0-3982 GCA_964633455.1 uncultured Candidatus Peribacteria bacterium
GCACAAGAGAAAGGTAAAATGCAACATGCTATTGCGTACAGTATACAATTTCTCCTTAGAAAAGCAAGTCTGCCACAAAACAAGGAAGATGCATAAAAGAATTGACATTTATGCATAAATCATTATCTTATTTTGAATAAGATGTGCACTTTATTTTCGCTGCCTGTATTACATGCCGACTCCTATGCCCTTCAAAGAAACTGCTGAGACCCTAACCGGTGATAATCGTTTCGTTGCTCTCCTCACAGACAAGTTTGGTACTCAGTTGTGACTCGAGGATCCTGAGGAAAGCAAAGCACTGATAGCAAGTATCAAAAGTCTCTATAGCAAAGTCAAAAATTCGCATCGTAAGCAGAAAAGAATGACCTGAGGCAAATATTTTGATACGCACGTACTTCCTGTCGTAGAAATCACTCTGAGCTTTTCAAAAGCTAATGTCTGGGATGCAATTGTTGCGCTCGCACATGATTTTCCCGAAGATGATGAAGAGATGACTCAAGAAGAAGCACTTGACTGGATTGCACACACCTTTGGTAAAAAATGGGGACCACTCTTGCGTAGTTCTATTGCTAACCTCACCAAAGCTGAACTACCCAACTATATCGATGGCAGTGCCAAAGATAAGTTTGCTCAAAAATCACTCGAAGACCAACACGTTTTTCTCCAAGCAAATCTCCAAGATCTTACAGAAATCAGAGGTGAAAAATATTTTGCAAATCTGGATCTCAATGGTGATGATCGTGATTTGAGAGTCAAAACAGCTGATAGTATGCACAACCTGATGAGCTGTCACACCTTGTGACCCAAGAAAATTGAAAAAACACTCAGTGAAAAAGAAATCTATCTTGTACCTATTCTCAAGAAAAGAGATATGATCGAAGAGCTACGTGCACTTGAAATTGCAATTGCAATCACCAAAATTGTGCAACACCAAAAAGATGTAAGTGACTCAATTATAGCTGTGCTCAAACATATTTCCTTCCCCGGGACCAGCAAAGCAATTATGTCACTCTTTCAAAGACATACCTCCTAAAGAGTAGTTTATGGAACGTCAACAACCACTCGATTTCCCTCATCATCCCTACGATATTCCTGCATCACATCTCAATGCAGAATTTTTTGACATGCTCGAAGAAATAGGACGCACGAGTTACATTGATAGTCTAGAAACACTGAACAGCAATCTTCTCAAAGAGAGACCTCCTATTGATAGGAGAAGATTTCAACGTGTTTTCCAAGCTATTTCTGAAAAAAATTATTCATCAGTTTCTCAGCATGACTTTGCATATATCCGATCCGTCTTTGATGACACATATATCACTACATTCAAACAAGTATGTCAGGCGTATGATCCAAAACAGAAAGAGATTCTACCGCTAGCATACTTAGCTAATAAATATCAAAAGACACTTATCACTCTGGTTGATCACTTGAGTTTTTTGGGACAACTTGATGTAATCCATCTTACATTCAGCACACAAACAAAACTGCATACCATACTGGACGATAAGGTGATGTATGATGCACTTCAGCGTCTCATTCGTGACCTTCCTGAGATATGATTTGGCAATCATTTCACGTATCAGTGAACACAATATATGTTTGTCATCAAATATGGCAGATGGTGATTGTACGATGTAACACATCAGTCCTTACTCTCAACGAGAGAACAACACATAGTCAGCCGATTTACCCCACCACATAAACAACTCTTTTTGATAGATTGTCCTCGTTACTATACCCCTGAAGTGATTCATGATCGTATACTCTCCTTCACTACCTCTGGTTCAGATACCGGTGATCTCGATCTATTTCTTACTCACCTCCTCTTCAATCCCAAAGATATAGTACAAACCATCCACTTCATCAGTGAGTTTAGACGTCTCCGTACACAGTTAAATTCCGAAGGAGCATTTATCAAAAATGTGTGTAGCGAACAATACAGATGAGCCTTTGCTTACAAGTTAGCTGATATGTTTAGAGAACAAAAAATATATCAAGCACAACAAACGCTCCTTCAGTTATCCAAAGGTGTACTCAAGCCTCTTGTAAGTCAAAGCTATGACCAAATACTGACGGAACCACGTTATATTAAACTTGATAACGAAGATCTCATTGTATTTATTGCACAAAAGAATGATAAAAACTATCTCATAAGTACCTCCAACACACAAACAAGAACCAAAGAGCTTAGTGATGAAGAACTTTGTACAATCTATCAAGACACCAACAGTGGTCGAGAGTTTTGTTAGTCAAGTCACAAGAGATCTTTGAGTTTTTCTGGCTTCTCAATATAATAATCTTTGAGGACATCTCCGGTCTTACCTATAAACTGCATACTCCCCAAAGTGATTTGTTGGAGTAGTTTGGGCATATGCTTCAATGCAAAATCATAGTCTGGTATACCTCCCAAGTAGTGATAAATTTTGTGTAACGTAGCTCCTTTGTATGCTCGATAATGGAATATATATTCATAGGTACATTGTATATTGGTAGTTGCACCAAAGATATAGGAGAAGACAACTTGATCAGCAGTTCGTTGTTGGGTCTTTTGATAGATCTCACAAGAAAGTGTATATACTTCTTGGAGGAGCGGAAGGTGAGCTAGAGAAAATCACAAGGTACTGGAATTGTAGACTTTGGTACGGGTGATCTCCCCAAAACGTTGGTCTGTATGATCATACACGGGAGCAAAAAGTTGGTTATTATAGTTGATGAGTTTTCCCTCAAACATATGGAAAAAAGAGCTCGTTGCAGGTATATCTTGTATAGGTAAACGATCCATCCACAGCGTATCACTATCCACGCACAGCACACTCGTTTGAAATTCACGCAACGTTTGCACGATAAGAGTTATCTTCGCATGAGCCAATACCGAAATATTGTGTATGTCTTGAGTAACAAATGTATATTGGCGCACTTCTATGGGTAGTGACGCAAAAAATGCTGGATTATCCGTATAGAGCATGCACTCCTGTATGCGATCTGGATTAAAATAACAAAAACTCACGATCGAACAGAACGTTTGGATATAATAGTTTTCACCACCGTAGGAGAGGTAGATAATTTTCATGCCAATGTTATTTCTAAAAATGAACGCACAGAACTCTCAAGTATACTCCCTCTATCCTCTTCTGTCAAAAAACTGTAAAAAATAGCTTCACAATGGGTTGTTTCATCGTAAAATTGCCCTTGCAATTTATATTGACATTATTATAAAATAGTGTATTTTATATGTACTGCAAATATATGCAAAATCGTATTATAGAGACAGAGATATTGTATGTGGGTGGAGGTATATCAAGTGCTTCCTCACAGGACACCAATAAGCACCTCAAAAGGAACGATGGGACTGGCGCAGTGCATAGCGTCATAGTTGAAAGGTTGCCAGAAATCGGCATGCTCAACAGTCACTATACCCAAAACAGCCAAACACTCCACGAAGGTGATATCGAAAGTAATTATAATGCAGACAAAGCAACCAAGGTCGAGCTCGCTGCATCGTATATGCGTACCTACCTCGAAGCAGAAAAACGCCAAGGCATGGCTCTCTATGCCAAGATGGGCAAGATGCTCTTGGGCGTTGGGCAACGTGAAGTCGATATCGTGACCCAAAGATATCATGAGTTCACGCTTCTCAAGAAACTATTTCCTCACAATAAGCTCCTCAGTCGCGATGAAATTGCACAACTTGAACCAGCGCTCGTCGATGGGAGGGATCCTAGCATCCCGCTCGCTGCCTACTACAACCCCGATGGGATTGCAGTGGATTTTGGCAAAGTTGCAAAGACCATGGTAGATGAGAATCTCGCACAAAGACCCGCAGAATGCCAAGTACTCACCGGCAGGAAAGTAGTAGATATACAAAGACAAGATACTTCAGGACAACTTTTCAGCACGCTCTTGGATGATGGTACCATTATTCTCTCCAAGGCAGTCGTGATCAATGCAGGTGGCTATACTCCTGTTTTGCTCAAAAAGC
>CAZWFZ010000094.1:0-3915 GCA_964633455.1 uncultured Candidatus Peribacteria bacterium
GACAGTTGGGGCATCGACCTGCAAAGAAATAGAGAACAACCGTATTGCCTCCTTCGAGAGCAGCGGTTACCATCTCAGCATCGTAGTTCAAGTATCCATGTGGAGCATTTGGATCGATTGTTTTTGCTTCATCCATAGGCATCTCATCTTCGCTAGGAGGAGTGACGAGTCCATCATCACTATTGCCAGCATCAGGATTGGTGTTGCG
Source organism: uncultured Candidatus Peribacteria bacterium (assembly GCA_964633455.1). Lineage (GTDB taxonomy): Bacteria > Patescibacteriota > Gracilibacteria > Absconditabacterales > Absconditicoccaceae > CAYUST01. The sequence continues at coordinate 209 of CAZWFZ010000094.1, forward strand.
GATCACATTTGATCTATAGAGCCACTTTGCCATAATACCTCTCGCTACAGGAGTTGCATCAGGCGTGTTTGATAATTCATTTTGCATGACGATCTCTGTTTCTTTTGCTCTCTCAGAGTAGGCTGCATACCAAGGGTTGCCTGTCTCATCCAAGAAACCTTCCTTGATTCTCATGACCATAGTCATCGCTTGTGCTTGCGTGATAGCCTCACTTGGCCAGAACTTACCATTTGCGCCTTTGAGTAATCCCATTGCGCATGCTTGTTGGATATACGGTGTCAAGGTCTCATCATACCCAGCTACATCTTCGAACGTACAGTTGGTGTTGGTTTCTTCGAGACCAATCATGTTACCATAGGTAGCAATAAATTTAGCAGCTTGTCCTCTTTGGAGATAGTCATCTGGCATAAATCCAACTGCAGTGTCATAACTCGTCAATCCATTGTCGTACATCCATTGAAGCACTTCGTCAAATGATTCTGCTTTTACCGTGAGGGTAAATGCAAAAATAAATGCGAGTACACAACTCATAATTTTTTTCATCATCTGCAAACAAATAAATAAAAAGCGCAAAGAATATAGCAACTTGCATAGTAATTACAACCAATTTTGATTGACTTATTTATTTTTTGAGCAGGCGTTGGAGCAACTGCAGAGCGCGTTGTTGCTCCAAAAAATACGGTGAGGTAGCAATAGTACAGAGCTGTGCTCAGGGAAGTAATGATTGGAGTTGTGCGATCTGTTCCTCTTCTGCTGCGGTCTCTTGGGGAAGCGCAAAAAAATCTAAATCGATATCTAGGATGTACGGATATTTTGGTGGGGTTGCACACACGTCATGCAGTTTACTTGCAGTCCTTACTTGGATGCATTCATTCACTATACTCGTATCGATAAGAGGTTGAATGAAGCTCGCGATAGTACACACTTCATTGGCATAGTGTCGTAGATAATCTTCATTATTTTTTTGTGCGATGTCGAAGGGGAGCGGCGTAGTTCCGAGATCCGCGTGTTGATCTATGTGGACGATGGTGAGGGGAATAGTATTTGTGTTGAATGCACTGACTCGTGCAGAGAGTGCATGATTATGATTGTCCATGATTCGTATGGGGGGCATGCCAGGTTGCTCCAAAAGATAGAGAGCAGCGAGACCTGTGCATACTTTCACGTTTCCTTGTGTAGCAATTTCAGCAAAAACAATTTCATTTCCCAGTTGGACTTCAGAAACATTACATATCTTTTGTAATGCAGGAATGAAGAGTTGTGCATTCCCGCTAGCTTTTCTTTGTGCATACGCAAACTGATTGTTGCCGACAGGAGCGGTGAGATAGGTTTGGGAAGAGTAGGACATGGGGAAAGTTGAAAATTGAAAAGTTGAAAATTGAAACAAGTATACCATTTCATGTATCACTTTCAATAACTTGAGAGAGATATTGCTTGCTTTCTATTTTTTCTTCAGTATATCGGTACGCTTTACTCTTGATTAATATGGTTAGTGATGACAGAATTTATAGCTATTATGCTTCAATTGACAGTGCTTATTATGGTTGCTGGGGTATGTAATTTGATTGCCCCTAAATTGAAGTTGCCGTATACGGTTCTCTTGTTTGTGGTTGGTTTATTGCTCGTGCCGTTGAGTCACCTACCTCATTTTTCATTTTTGGCTGCTTTCACGCTGAGTCCTGATTTATTGTTTTATGTATTCCTACCGATATTGCTTTTTGAATCTGCATATAATATGAGATTTGCAGAGGTCAGAGAAAATGCATGGTCGACTCGGACATTGGCAACATTGTGATTATTTATTTCTAGTGCATTGATAGCGCTCCTTGGATATGGCGCAATGCAACTCTTCAATATTCCCATACCATTTGAGGTAATATTGTTGTTTGCAGTGATCATAGGTACTACAGATCCAGTTGCGGTCATGGCGCTTTTCAAAGAATACGGCGCTCCCAAAAGACTTTCTTTCATTTTTGAAGGAGAATCATGTTTCAATGATGGAACAGGTCTTGCCCTTTTCTTAGTTATTTATGAAATACTTAAATCGTGAGTTTTTTCAGCAGGATTAGTATGGACATGAACGATACAATTTTTGCTGATGATTATTGGGGGAATTGTGTTGGGGTGGGGATTTGGTCTCTTGTTTTCTCATATTATTCAACATATCAAGAATAATGAACCGGTAGAAATTGTCTTTACGATTGTAATGGCACATTTGACCTTCATCACTGCTGATCTCATTGGACACTATGTGCATATTTGATGAATGGATCTCAAGATTTCTGGAGTGATTGCAACGGTGTTTGCAGGTATTGTCATGGGAAATTATGGTCGTACCAAGATCTCCCCAAAAGTTGAAGAATATATGGAAAAATTCCGATGATTCTTTGGGTTTATTTCCAACTCGTTGGTATTTATCCTTATCGGTTTGATTGCAGCGTCACTCACAGTACCGCTTAGTGAGGTTTGGTTGCCGATTGTTTTATTGATTCTTTGTGTAACTATAGCAAGAGCGGTGAGTATTTATGTCCCTATCGGTATCCTCAATAGATTGCGTCTCGAAGAACATATACCTACTTCTTGGCAACATCTGATGGCATGGGGAAGTTTGAGAGGAGCACTTGCGTTTATGATTGCATTGTTGATTGAGGATTCTTTCACGTTGCCCAATTGGCCATTTTCGTATACTATCAAAGAGTTTATTACCGTAGCAATTATTGCCAAAATTGCCTACACGTTACTTTTCAAAGCAACTACCATTCCTTTGTTGATTACATGGCTCAATATCGGAGGACAAAAGCAAAGAGATGTCTTCCAAAAGATTGAATCTGAAATTTTGATTTTCACAACGATCCTCAAAAAAATTGCCACTATGAAACAATCGTACGCTATTCCCACGCATACGTTGGAAATCTTACATCAAAAATATACGGTGTATTTGGCAAATGCGAAAAAGGCTATGCAGGATTTTCTGGCAATTGAAGACAGAGCGCATACTATTCGTCAATCGTTGGCGTTGCAGGCACTAGGAGTTGAGAAAGAATATCTTTCTACCTTATTCCGCTATAGAGAAATATCAGAACGTGCCTATCTGCAATCTAGCTTTAGATTGGATAAACAAGTCCAAAGGATAGAAAAGTGATTGAGTCAGATGAATGAAACCAAAGAGAGAAAGATGTATGATGTATTGACGCAAACAAATTTACGATTATCGGACAAATCTCATCTCACCAAAGATAACTACATGAGATATAGAGCACAATATATCGCGACTCAAAAGGTGATTGCTTACTTCAATGAGTTGAAGCATATAGATTTTGTCTATGATCCTGCATATATTGATGAAGTAATTGAACGCTATATCTATTTCAGAGAACTTTCGCAGACGAGAGCGGAGGGTATTTATGCACAACATCCTGAGGAAATGGATGCCGTCAACAGCAAACTGTATGAGAAATGATTACTCAAATCTGAGGAGATTCTTATTGAAGAGCTTTTGGAGAAGAATATTATTTCACATAAACTCTTTGGCGAATTTATGCAAATTATCGAGGAACATGTGGAAGATATTAGGTAGGGAGAGCAATATCTTTGTTACCCTACTCTCGAGGTTGCAATTGGAGGCAAATTTTCTATAGTAGCGAGATAATTGTTTCTATTTAGCTTGTTAGAAGGGTAGTATTCATGAATTATGACGCATCGCAGAT
>CAZWFZ010000095.1:0-3864 GCA_964633455.1 uncultured Candidatus Peribacteria bacterium
CGAAAGCAATACAAAAAACCATGAAGAGCCTAGAATCACCTCAGTCATCACTCAAAACAGGTCTTTCGTTGCAAGCGCAGCAGGAAACTGTTTTGTGATTGTTGAGTAATGACCGTGAAGGACATATTCATCACAATGTGTTGTATAGTCGATCAAATCCTGATGCTCCTGAGGATAATGGTGTGCAGGCATTTTTGCGTTTTTCACATAGTGAGCCGTACGCGACCAAAATCGTCAAAGCAGAAAAAGAGTTGTTTAGCAAGCATGCGAAAGAAATTAAAAAAATTGTTGGGAACTCATTTCGTGATATTGTGGAGATGGGCCCAGGAAACGAAAAGTTTACCGCGTGGATGGATGCACTAGGATATACTGCAGAGCAAAAAAGCAAGATGCGCTATATTCCAGCAGATGTTTCCAAGGTGGCGACAGATGCTTGAAAAGAGGAAGCACAAGCATTGGGTATCAGGTGTGGAAATGCTATTCATGAAGACCGAACTACTGCAGATTTTTCGCATATTGAGCATGGTCTGTATCTTTGTTTCGGTGGCTGATTGTGGAATAATGACGTACCCAGAGTGGTGAGGCAATTACAATCGGGAAACTATCTTTCTGGAGGATATATAATGAATACGTACTTTCCTATGCCTGACCCGCAAGCTGAAAACTATCAGGACCATATTTTGCAACTGAAAGCAATGTATGGAGATAATAGTGGAGATAATCCCTATAGATCAGCAGAGACCTATGCGTTAGCAAAGTATATGGTATGTAAACCGTTTGAAGCATTATGATTTCCTCTCGAGAAACTTGATCTAGATGTACAACGAGTAGCATGAGATCCAGCTAAAATTACCCTCTGAGTGCGTGTCATAGAGACATTTACCATGAAGATCTGAGACGTAGCTTACACCAAAGAAGTAGGTGACATGATGCTATTAACTCCGACACCTAGGTTGTGACAAGCAGCAATGGAGACAGAGCTCCACAAAGGAGGAGCGACTCCAAAAGCCAATTTTCAAGATGAGGAGTGTTGTCTGAGTATTGCTAAATTACCAACGAAAAAATTTGCTGAAAAGACCAAAAAACGAGCGAGAAATATTTGATTAATCCTTGCTTGAACTGCAGCCTTATCATATTGAGTACATACATATGGAAAGTATAGCAAACTCAGTGATGCTCGTGACTATGCGCTTCGCGAGCTTTCGTACAAAAATATCGAGCATCCCTTAAAAACGTTGTATCAAGCATGACCCACTTTGGGAGACTCAAATACAAAATATAATTCTGCGACAGAAACAAGAATCGAGAGATTGAATTATATTGTTAGTAGTATTTATGATATCGCTCTGACCGAATACCAGGACTATGATTTTCCTGATGAAGATATCGTCAAGGCTGCTATCATGAGATATATCCCAGATCATACTGACTATTTTACACACAGCAAATGACCAGATGCATATTTTTTCTCATTTGTGAATCATATCTTGATGCCACATCTCTTTGCTTCATTTGGTAATCAGGAACAGGTAGGATTGTATAGTTGGATGGATGATGATGTAAATGTGCTTATGAATAGTACTCGTGCTTGCCCCTTAGATTTTGATTTTCATATAGATGAATTCAAGAGTGATTTGGTAGCAGGAGATAGAAACTGAACAACTAAGACGTACGATGTTACCTATATATGAGATGTGTATATGCCTACGTATTCAGGTGAATTTAAGAAAATGAAATTATGATATGTTACCGTATATATAGAGATGGGTACTGGACATTGAAGATGAGTACATATGAGCGCAACACAATTAAATAAATTTCTCATCGCATGAGATGATGAACTATGATATTCAGTAGAACAAGCGCGTAAGGTGATAGAGTTTGTTGATGAAAAGTGATATGCATCTTTGCTGACGGGAAAAATTATGTCTATGATAGACCCAGTGCAAACGTCTCCAGATCATCACTTACTTACCAAGAAACTCCATCAGCATTTACTAGAACTCAACAAACAGTGATATGATTTATCGTGGTTGTGTAGAGCTTGAAAAGAAGAACAAGTAGAAAGATTCGTGTGAGGTTTTTTGCTCGAAGAGTGATCTCCTCTGTGTAATGAAGTATATAGCATGTTGGGTGAGTCTTGAGTGACTTTGGAGAAAACAGAAAATCTTTCCCTTCAACTTGAAACCATTATGGGTTTTCTCCATACGTATTATGGGCAAAGAAACTATGCGGAGAGTCATGACAATGTAAAAGATGACATTTGAGTACGCAACTTTCTCGTTCAGGTTCTGCTTTCCAACTACTTCAAAAAAGATTTGACACAACTCTCTTCCATCGACATGTTTACGCTTCTGAGGAGACTCGATGATAATTTGAGTACGTACTGATATTACGTCCGTACGCACAATAGTAGTGTCTACTATCACTTGGAAGAACTCTATACTCAATATAGCGTACAGATAGTGCAACAAGAAGAACCCATATTGTATGGTAGTAATCTATTTGTAAATAATTTACAGGAGTTATATATTTGAAATGTTATCTTTACCTCAGATGGAAAAGCTTGGGTAGTAAATCACGGAGGCAGATTCCCTCGTGCTTTCGAACTTACCAAGGAAAACAGTTATCTCACTATGAAGGCGAAAATGCCATCGTTATTGGAGCAAGCAGCACAGGAAAGATATAAAAATTCGTATGCACTCCTTGGTGATTTTGAACAAAGAATGACTACTGAGTATGTCTTGAGAGAGTTGGCCCATACCGTACTGAAGAGAAGCATAGAAAGCGCTTACTGTGTTGCCAAGGATTTACATAAAAACAGTATCGAACTTACCTATAAATAGATTGTTACTACTTTCTGACAACACCATTATATTGACATCTATTGAATAATAGATGTTTTTCCGTAGAGTGCTGACGACATGTCATCAGTAATTAACAAAAAAATTAAACAAATGAAAAATTATCAACCGTATGTTGATCAAATCAATCAGGTTGATTGGTCAAGAATTGAACCGTTAAGAATCATTCACGTAAGCCTTCGTTTTGCAAAAGAATTTGCACAAACAGTAAGGAGTTGTATCCCTCAGTATCATCATCTTGATCAATTCCAGCAATTTATTGTTGGTGAGATAGATACAGATAATCTCCAATATGAGGGATATACTAGAACAGCTGATCATTGGCAATTTCTTGATTATTTCTTGGATAAAGAAAGGAGTCATGCGAACTTCATTTCATTGCAAGATCTCATAGCGTTCAATATGAATACAGCATTGCCGCTTATTCAGATGAGTGACTACGTGCGTTATTGTGACTCACTAGAACAAGAACAAAAACTTTTGACTCTTGTGTCAAGAGAGAAGGAGTTGCAGGGTATCTTTCAAAAGATTCTTGTAGCTCATGATTGGGATGCTCTTGGATATGGATTTTACAAATACTTTCTGGAGCGTCATCTTGAACTTGATGGAGTAGAGGGAGGGCATGAAGATCTGATGAAAAGTCTTGTTGATTTGGATCAACTTGATCCTCAGCAAGAGATTTTCTTGGAACAGTTTTGGCAGAAAAGGTTAGCAGTGTATCAATCATTGTAAACGAATTTTAAAAGCCGGGGAGTATGCTCTTCGGCTTTTGTTGTTAAAAAATCTTACAAGTTGTTTCAAAAATGGAAACTGCTGAGTATTTGTAAATTTTGCACCAATTGATGATTTATGGCTTATAGATATCCCTGCATTTCCAATTTATCTTCTGCTGTTACTACTTCTTGACAACACTATTCTATTGACATATATTGACTTTTATAATATAATATGTATGGTGTGAGGGCAATGAAATATTGCACTTGAGAACAATTTATTTCTC
>CAZWFZ010000096.1:0-3861 GCA_964633455.1 uncultured Candidatus Peribacteria bacterium
GCATTCATTTCTTTCTTACAACATGGAAAAGTTCATAGCCTTACTCCAAACATCACTTGCGTTCAAGTCAGTATCTACGGATCCTGCATTTCGTAGTGAGGTAGAGGCGTGTGGTGCGTGGTTGGCTACCCAATTGCAAACGCATGGTTTCAGCGTGCAAAGTATTACCTGATTTGGAAATCCCTTGATTTATGGGCACTATGTAGTGGATCCCGCATTGCCGACCTATCTGATTTATGGGCACTATGATGTACAACCTGCAGCGATGGAGGATGGATGGGCGAGTGATCCGTTTGTACTTCATGATGATGGTGAGAGATTATATGCGAGAGGAGTAGCAGACAACAAAGGTCAGCACTTGATTCATTTGGCGACAATTTTTGATTTGATAGACAAGCAAACTTTACGTTGCAATATCAAAGTCTTGATCGAAGGTGATGAAGAGACGGGATCACCCTATATGGTTAGTTTCTTTGAACAATATAAAGATCTGTTGGCATGTGATGGGGTTATCATTTCTGATGGTGAGATCATCTGACATGCTACTCCGACGATGACGGAGAGTTTCAGAGGAGGAGCGAATATGACGCTCACTATCCAGACAGCAAATACTGATGTGCATAGTGGTATGTATGGCAATATCTTGCCGTCTGCAAGTCATGTCTTGCTCAATCTCTTGGCACAACTCTATGATGACAAAAACCTGATTGCTATACCGGGGTGGTATGAGAGCGTTGCGCAGATAGATGACGCAACGGTCGCCAACAATCTAACGATTCCTTTCGACACCGATGCGTTGTTTCAAGCGACGGGAGCCAAGTGAATGGTTGTCCCAGATGGGTACGATGCGATGACAGCAAATGGCTTGTTGCCTACGATTCAAGTGAGTGGACTGAGCAGTGGCTATACAGGCACAGGCTACAAAAATATCATTCCTGCCAAAGCCATCGGTAAAATGAACTTCCGTTTTGCACCAGGACAGGATGCGAAAGAGATGATATCCCTGTTTACCAAATGGGTTGAGAAGATGTTGCCTTCATATGCAACGTTCACTATTGAAACCTCTGACCCCTATAATGCAATAGCACTCAGTACCGATAGCGAGCGAGTACAGACCTGTCGTGAAGCACTTGCTACCGCATATGACAAACCAGTTATTATCAGACATTGTGGTGCAGCTGTACCGATCAGCGGGCTCTTCCAGACCTATGTGGGCTGTCCCGTGGCGGTTGTAGATTTTGCTAATGAAGATTGCAACATGCATGGCATTGATGAAAACTTCTGTATCGAAAATATTGAGAAAGGTTTGAAGTGTAGTGAGTTGTTGTTTGGAAAGAAATAAGAATTGAGGATGAGTGGAAAGTGGAAAGTTGAAGATTGAAAATTTGAGACTTGAGAAATTATAATCTAGAACTTGCTACTTATTCCACTTTCAACCTTCAATTTTCAACTTTCAATGTAGTACCCTCCTTGCATTTTCTTCTTACTTCTCTACAGTGCTCACACTTTACTCTAGCATGATAGATGCATTTTCCTCAACACATAGGCATTATCCCCGATGGGAATAGGACACGAGCCAAAGATCGCGGACTTTCTGCATTGGACGGGCATAGTGCTGGACAAAAAAATAGTATAGAGTTGCTCAAATTTTTGGTGACGACACCCGTGCGTGTAGCGACTTTTTGGGGATTGAGTACGGAGAACTTGCGTGAGAGGTCTTCGCTTGAATGTGCAGGTTTGTTTGCGTTGTTTGATCATGCACTGAGCTGACTGGATGTGTTGTTTGCTACAGAAAAAATAGCCTTCAGGCGAGTGGGATCGCCCGTGTGAATTCCTGACAAGACGCTCAAGAGTTTCCTTGCCTTTCAGGAAAAACATACTTATACCGACGCCAAACTGACAGCAGTCTTTGCTATCAACTATGGCGGGAGAGATGAGATTTTGAGAGGTGTAGAACGCCGACAAGAGGCGGGAAGTCCCAAGCTTGATGAAAGTACGTTTGGGCAGTATTTGGATTTTGGCGATTTGCCGGTGATTGATCTCGTGATTAGAACCAAAGCCGAAGAAGCACAAAGAGTCAGCGGCTTCATGAGTCGATGGATTGGCTATGCTGAACTCTATTTTTCACAACTCAAATTTCCAGATTTTTCTCCTGATGAACTCCAAAGGGCCATGGAATGGCGATCTGACAGAGCAGACAAGAGAAACTTTGGGAAGTAACTCTCACTTATTTTTTGGTATAGGTGCCAAAGTCATACGTGACTTTTTTGCTTCATTGATGAAAGCGTACATTGCGTTGATACATGAGTCGATACCCTTTGAGATAACGACGCGCCATAGTCCATGGTCATTGCTGATGGATTCTTCTCATATCAAACACAAATGGCTGAGGCAGTACTGCTAGTGTTGCACCGATTTTTTTGGCTGTCCGCCCATACAGAGAATCTTCTCCTAGATAGATCGTTTCGTCAAATCCACCAATTGCTTGATGTACGTCACGTTGCACAAATATGCAACCTCCAGGCACGATAGGACGTCGTCACGCATGCGTACGAATAAACCGATTGGTAAGAGCGATGCCTGCTTTGCTTTTTCGGTCTGTGGTGCTTGGACGGAGCGTACAATACCCAAACTGCGCGTGGTGAGCGAGCAGATAGTCCATAGACTGCTGTATGAAAAGGTTGTCGGGTAACTGGGTATCTGCGTCAAAAAAAACTATCCACTCTCCCGTAGCGAGTTCTGCACCTCTATTTCTGCCGTATGCAGGTCATTTGGTAACGTTACATTGGTGAAAGTGAAGTGTGGATCATCGCACAGGATGTTGTTTGCATATTGTTTCCGTTGCGTCGGTACTCTTGCTATCTGAAACGATGAGTTGTGTGGGCTGAAAGGTCTGCGAGGAAATTTGGTCGAGGAGTCTGCCAATAGTGTGTTCTTCATTCAACGCGATAATTACCACACTGAGAGAGGGAGAGACCGATTCGTTGTTGGTTGTTCCTCAACTCATGAGTTATTTGACCCCATATACCACATTGACGGTGACGCTGAGCTCAAGCTGTCCTGGGTTGATGGCAGCTCCAGCTCCTGCGTTGTCCATAGCTCCTTCTGCTTTATATACATTTGCTTGCATAGGCATAGGATACGGTGGCATGTAGCTGATCTGATCCGAAATGCTCAGCGGTTTGTCCAAGCTAATGCCTGCAAGATTTGCTAATTCTTCTGCTTTTTGTTTCGCTTTGGCAAATCCGAGCTTTCTTGCCTCGCTATAGAGCTCAGTTTTGTCGTCGATATCATAGCTCATAGAGCTGATTTGTACATTGTTGGAGAAGGTAACTTGAGGAATGAGGGTATCTACTTGTTTGAGATCTCTAATCTTGAGGGTGAGTCCATGGGTTGCTCTGTAGCCTTTGATTTTTTGCGTGTCCGTGCTATAGTCATACTCTGGATAGATACTCATTTCTGTCGTTTGTATGTCTTTATCTGCTACACCTGCTGATTTTGCAAGTTCTGTAATTGCTTCTGCATCTTTTTTGGTGTCAGCTTGTGCTTGTGCGGTAGAGTCTGCAATGCTGGAGATGCTAATACCTAGGATGAAGACATCGGGTTGGGCAAAGACTTTACCATCTCCTTGCACAGAAATACTGTTCATCACGACACCTGCCTGAGTAGGATTGGACGAAGCGTCTTTGATAGTTACTTCTCTTTGGGAGAGGAAGTAGGTGCCTCCAAGCACAGCGATACAGATCAAGAGGGTATTGACGAAATTGTTCATGAGAAAGGGGGAAAGGGATAAAATTAGATAGAGTGTAGTGAAGTAGAGGGGGTTGTGCAAGTGGAGAATTGAGACTTAAGATTTGAGAA
>CAZWFZ010000097.1:0-3837 GCA_964633455.1 uncultured Candidatus Peribacteria bacterium
TCTCGAATTCGAGAGAAGCTTTGTCCGCATAGGCGAACGAATATTTTATGGCACCTGCACTACTGCCGGGATCTTGGTCCCATTGAACTCTACATGCAGGAATATCTCATCCCCTGAGTTCAGTACATGTGAAGCCGAGAACTCTACCCGGAGGTAAAGCGTTCCGCTACCATTGATGGGTACCGCAAGTGCGGCATTTTGTAACAGTATCTGATTGTTCAGTGGTCCTTCGCCAACTATCTTAATTGTGCTAAATGTTATTTTCGGGGATAACACAAACAACTTGATCGTTGGATTAATGCACCCACCAGTGAAATCGATTGCAAAGCGTGCAACCCCAGCAGACGAAGTAGACTTCGTATAAGAGATAGGGTTGGGATCGATCTGACAGGTCTGGGAAGAATAGCTAAACAAATCAAACGCATACCCGATGGCATTGTTGTTTGCATCAAGTAGAGAAAGCGTCACACCCACACTTTGATTAGCAGGAATGTTGCCAGAAATCGTAAGTGTAAGGAATGAACTTCCATTGATCTGTTTGATCTGACCAGCAGTCCACGTTTGTGAACCGTTGGTAATTGACCAATTCGATGCAGAGAAGTTTGAAGTGGTCAACGAAAAGCCGATTGGGCATGTTCCTGCCCAGTTGATGGGAATAAAGAACGTCCCGCCATTGGCATTGACGCTTCCCGTTATGGCTCCAAGTACTGCAGTGCAGTTCGGATTGTTACCACCGACTTGTCCTATCGTGTAGAGTTTCTGTGCCAACGTGCCGTTAGCATCAAATACTCTCACGACGAACGTCCCAGCAGTCACCGTTCCTTTCCCTTTAAGAGAAATGGTTTTGGTGCCAGCTATGGAAGCAACTCCACCTGTTTGCCAGGTCGTCCCGATCTGCGTTGATTGAACAAGCCAGTCAGTGATAGGGAAATCCGTAGACGTCACCTCAAATGAAACTGGACATGAACCGAATTCAGACAAAGGAATAAGTGCTTCAAAGGTTGTTGCAGTTGCGGTCGGCTTCGCGTCTCCAAGTGTAACACTGCAGGTTGCAGTATTGTTACAATTGAATAGCTTACCGGCTAGTTGATTGCCATACTGGTCAACCACCTCTAACTCAACAAGCACATCCATGCTCGCAGGGAGCGGAGAGTTTAGATAGAGAATCAACGAAATATCTTCAGTTTGATCCATGCTATGTAGTTCACCATCCTCCCATGTGTACGTCACACCCTGTACAACCCATTTCTCGATGTACTGGTTGATTTTCGGGTCAGGGAAGTTGAGTTTAAATCCAACCCCGTTTCCGCAAGTCCCCGTTGCCTCAAGAGTTGTCTCAAAGACAATCTCGAAATCGGAAACTGAGCAATTTGTCGCCTGCTCTAGGCGGTAGTCACAGATCTCTTCTTTTTGACAACTGGTTGCCATGAACAAGAAAGACCCGATTATCAATACTGTTAATGAGCGCCCCATAAGGTTAATCAAGTTTTTCATATTTTTCATAATTTTTTACATTTTTGTAGTTCTTTTGTACTTATTAATATGGAAATGTCAAGCCTTTTATTGATTAGAATATCATAATTCTACGCTCTTCCTCGGTTGTGTCTATTTTGTCTAAAGCCAGTTTAATCAATCACTTTGCATTAGGCAATAAATCAGAAACGAAGCCAATAGATTCTTTGCGTCCGTTGCAAGAAATTCTCACCCCCTTTCCCTCATCCAAAACATAATTTTGCTGAGGACAAAAATTCCAAAGATGGGCGAGTGATTTTCGATGAGGAGAAAAGATATCTTTGTCAAAATGCTGATCAAGTGGAGCGTTTCAGAAGAATGAAAGACAAGTGACTATGTCCTGTTGCGTAAGCAAACGAGCAGTATAGACACTATTTCACAACTTGATCGGCGGCAGACGCTCTACAAGTGCTTGTGCTTGCTGTGCAGAAAAAAGGTATTTGTTGGCAACTTTTGTATAGTTGCTCTCTTCTTCTAAACCCAGTGCAGCTATAAGCTGTTTACCTACATCACTCCTCAGCAATTTGCAGATGCCTTGGGCATCAACGCTATTTCTATGGAAATGAACGAGCTCTCTCCAGGTAGGATTTAGTGGCTTCTTGGCATACACATCTCGCGGATAGTAGCCAAAGTCCTGAGAAAGCTGCTTATTGGTGCGCTGAGTCCACGCATGCAAAATGTTGTTGAGCCTCTGTGAGGTATAGCCTTTTTGTGTGATTCGATAGGGAGTTTGTACAGGAAATACCTCCTGCCCATCTAATATGTCCATACCTGTCTATTTGATAAAAACTACCTATTACAATACTTTATGATAAACTATTATATAAAGAAGTAAAGAGAAAAAAATATCTCAAAAAATGTGTTCTTCCAAAAAAAACGTACTCTCTGGTGCGTTTTTTTTCGGATATTTGTTGCTTGGATAAATCCCCCGGTGCTTCGCACCACCCTACCCATACGAGCACCGAGGCCTTTGTAAAAGGGGGAACAACAATAGATAATTGGCTCTGGAGTCTAAATTCTCCTACTTACTTCCCTGCAAATACCACCTTCACCGTCCCTACCAACACATAAATATCCATAGCGACAGATCGGTTTTGGATGTAGTAGAGGTCGAGCTTGGCTTCTTCATCGAAGGGGAGTTTGTCTCTCCCGAAGAGCTGGGCGTAGCCGGTGATACCTGGTTTGATACTAAAGAGCCTCTCTTGTCGACGATCGTATTGGTTCACTTCGTGCTCCATATGTGGTCTAGGTCAGACGAGTGACATCTCTCCAAGTAAAACAAGTCACAAAGAAGGTAATTCATCGAGCGAGGTACGACGCAAGAATTTTCCTACGCGTGTTACTCTCGGATCATCTGCTATCTTGGACAGAATTCATACTCTCACGTTAGCATCGCTAGCGATTAGTTCTTTGTAAAGTTTATCTGCGTCCTCACCCCCATATTTCGCTCATAACGAAAGATGCGTAAACATACTACGGAATTTGATGAAGGTGAATGGTTGTTTATTTTTTCAAATTCTCGTTTGTCTATAGAGGACGGGGCCTGGAGAATCAAGCTTGATAGCAAGCGCTATGAGCAACAAAATTGGCGAGAGAATAAGTAACGTGATCAAAGAAACAGTGAAATCCAAACCTCTTTTGACTACTCTCCATCGCCCATCTAGGGGTGATGCTTTGTATTGCAACGCCATGAGGGGACCAATTCTTTGAGGAACTGAAATAAGATCTTCCAAAAAAAGTGCATCGCTCACATGATAACACCGTGCTCCACTTATTCTCGCTTCGTCTGCAATTTGCTGGAGACGGAGCATATCGACTTGTCCTACCACCACGACGATATCGCGCTCTCACAGCGTAGGAAACTGCTCTGCAATATCGAGCGACGTGACCGCATAAATACTATATAATTTGAGTGCATCCAGCACTTTGGTGTACGCAATACTCGTCGTATCTCCCACGAGCAAAACAGGGTAAGGCGAATGACGCTCAAAATAGCCATTCCATGCATTGATAATCCGATCCACTAAGGTCACCAAAAACCGACTGACTCACGCTGCTGCGAGTAATACTGATCTCGAAATACCCGACACAAAAATATATCCAAATCACATATACGCAACGAAACTACTTGCTACTAGCCAGATCATCCACGTCTGCATAAAGCTACGATAGTAGTTGTGAATCGGTTTGTAGAGTTCATACATACCCATTGCCAACCCAATCAAACAAAACATCACTCACGCAATCAACGCGAAAATAAGCGTCTCGTACTGATCAATAGTCGGAATTTTGAGTTGTACAAACGGAATGAAATCGGTATATTGA
>CAZWFZ010000098.1:0-2866 GCA_964633455.1 uncultured Candidatus Peribacteria bacterium
ATTGTGTGATGTGGTGTAGTTGGAGCATCTTTTAACAAAAAATAGATACCTTTGTAAGAGGTAGTAGAACAACCAAAAAAAGCGACCAAAGGTCGCTTTTTTGATAGGGATTTTTTATGCGAGCACTTGTTCCCAAGAGACATCGTTTCTGCCAAAGTGACCGTAGGATGCGGTTTTTTGATAAATAGGTTGTTTGAGGTGGAGGAAAGAGATAATGCCTGCAGGAGAGAGATCAAAACTTTTCTTGATTCGTTGTTCAATTTCTTTGGTAGATCGTTGTTCTGTCCCAAAGGTCTCCACATGCACACTCACGGGCTGTGCCACGCCAATTGCATACGAGAGTTGCACTTCACACCTACTCGCTCGACCTTCTGCAACGATGCGCTTGGCGAGATATCTTGCCATATAGGCTGCAGATCTATCTACTTTGGTGGGGTCTTTCCCAGAGAATGCACCACCTCAATGTCTACCTACACCCCCATAGGTATCTACAATAATTTTCCTTCAAGTGAGTCCTGTATCACCATGGGGACCTCAGATCACAAACGTCCCCGTAGGATTGATATGAAAGATAGTATCGGCATCAATGAGCTCACCTGCAATAGGGAGAATAACATGTTCCTTGATATCGGCATGCAGTTGCGTTTGACTCACCTCTGGTCCATGTTGGGTGGAGAGGACGATAGTATCAATTCTCATGGGTTTCCCGTGTTCATCATAAGCAATAGTCACTTGTGTTTTGCCATCAGGACGAAGATATCACAAAATATTCTGGTTTCTGACGTCATGAAGTTGCTTTGCTAATCTATGCGCATATCGGATTGGTGCTGGCATAAGATCTGGTGTTTCATCACAGGCAAATCCATACATCAATCCTTGGTCACCTGCGCCTCAGGTGTCTACCCCTTGTGCAATATCGGGTGATTGCGTATGAATCAAATCGGTGATAGCACAGGTATGTCCATCGAAATAGAGATCAGGTCTATCATATCCTATGTCGATGATAGTTTTTCTGGCAACTTCGGCGTGATTTACCTGTGCAGTTGAGGTGATTTCACCTGCAATCGTGAGATGATCGGTGGTGACCAAGCACTCGCAAGCAACTCTTGCATGAGGATCTTGGGAGAGATAGGCATCGAGAAGAGCATCAGAAATTTGATCACACAGTTTGTCTGGATGTCCAGCTGCGACAGATTCTGAGGTAATAAGACGTGGCATAAGAAGGAAAAAGAAGAATAAAAAAAACTTTTCGTGAGAGAAAAGTCTATTACATAACCTGTGGCTGTGTGTAATATCTTTCCCCTGAAGGGGTAGGAGGGAGCACCTGGTTGGTTTGCGCCAACTGGTTGCTTGGACAGTCATAGAGCCTAATCTCTCGTGTCCATCGTGATATGCAGGCAAGCTTATAGTGGTTTGTACCACAATTGCAAAGGATCTTGAAAAACATTTGTATTTATTTCTGAATTTGGTATTGTCAAGTTGTTTAGTCGATAGATTGCGTATGATTGAAGTGATGATAGATTTTTTGTTGTGATTGGTGCGTGATATTGGGTATCCTGGTGTAGCTATAGCTATGATGATTGAAAGTTTTTTTGCCCCCATTCCTTCTGAGGCTATTATGCCCTTGGCTGGTTTTTTGGCAGCACAAGGTGAGATGAATCTTTGGACGTTAGCAATAGTAGGAGGAGTTGCAAGCTATGTGGGTACGCTCCCTTTCTATTTCTTGGGATACTGGTGAAATAGACACAAAATAAATAAACGATTAGACCACTACGGCAAGCGATTGTTTATCAAACCTGGAGAGGTAGATCAAGCTTTCAATCGGTTTCATCGTTGGGGTAAGGCATTGGTCTTTTTTGGACGTTTGATGCCTATCATTCGCACCGTCATTTCCTTTCCTGCAGGATGTATCAAAATGCCCTTTCTGCAGTTTAGTGCCTATACATTGGCATGATCTATTATTTGGAGCGGACTATTGGCTTGGGCAGGATATATGTTGGGAGACAACCGGAATACGGTCGGCGAGATAATTAGTAAGTATGAGCATCTGATTTTGGTAGTCTTGGTGATTGCTCTGGTAGCATATATCACGTATTTGTTTGATCAAAGAAAGAAAAAAAGATAGGAGCCTCTATTTTTTTTATTTTCTTTTTTTATGCACATGTTGGTACTCACTCGTCGCGTTGCCTGTTGGTGAAGTATGGTAGCATTTTCTCTTTTGTTATCTGGTTGTTTGCCTCCCCCTACACCGGGAGATGCTGAACTGCCTGCATGATTTGATGTGAGTGCAGTTACGTGTCCTGAAATTCCTGCTGCGAGAGAGAGAGTTTTGACCACCTATGCCACCTTGTTGCAAGAGATAAGTGATATCTACCTGGAATGAATAAGGAAGTTCGAGGCGGATCTCAATGCATGCCTTGAGGGTATCCGGAAAAAAGGACCTTGTGATGATCAATGGGAGGAGTTGCAACAGGCCTATGAAGATGTCTCTGTTCAAGTCTCTGATGACAACCTCTACAACACCTACAAACAAGCCAAGGCAAAGCGAGATGAGTGCCATGCACAGGTCAAAGCTGATGACTATCAAGACTGGTCAACTACGAACCAAAATAGAGAGCAACAATGCAGAGATGATTTCAAGCTAGCACATGATGCTGCTGAGCGTTTGTACTACGAAAAGAAAAATACTGCCAAAGCCCAACGTGATGCTGCGTTGGCTGCCCTAGATGAGTTGCAAAAGGAGTGTAACAAACCCAAGACAGGAGCAACCGCAGGTGAGGGGACGGTAGGTGTAGCTAACGCGGGTGGAGAAGGAAATGGTGGTGCCAACGGCACGACAACACCTCCTGTGCAGGAAATTACTCCA
>CAZWFZ010000098.1:2876-3769 GCA_964633455.1 uncultured Candidatus Peribacteria bacterium
CTGTCAACCTACATCATCCACTCCCAAGACCACCACCAAACCATGAACAGCTTCTATTCCCTGAGCAAACACACAACCACGTACAGGCAAAGCACCAGACATATGACCCAAAGATGTCCTCAAAGAACTTATTCAATCAGTAGCAGAAGATGTGGTGGGTAACCCTATTCCTGTCAGCGCAATCTCTGATCAGATCTTTGCGGGTATTGTTTGTGTGAAAATAAGATCTCGTCTTGCTGAGCTTGAAATGGAACAGTCAGATGCCCAAATGGGTGGACAAAGAGGTAAGGAAATTAGACTACGCAAGAAGATTGCAGACTACAATCATGCAATGCAAGTTCGATGCGCAATAGCAGAAGGCAAACCGTCTCTTGCGATCAAAGATGATATGCAACAAATACAGGATGCAGCGGTAAGTGAAGAGACAGATGAGGAAGAAACCGACGAAGCATCCTGTGAAACTGCCGCAGATTGTGGAGAACCAGCATGTTGTAGTGCTACTGAAGTAGGAACTTGGACCTGTATAGATGGTGCTTGTGCCTCTCAAAGAAAGCCCTGTCCTCCGGGTAGTGAATGTGCGGGTGCACCAGCACAATGTTACAAGACGCAACAAGTGATCTCATACAATGGGAAGTATATACCTGTAGAGCAAATTAGCACACCGGTCTGTAGTGATTGTGATGGCAAACCACACTGGCATGCGAATGCATGATCTGTCGTAACTACAGACGGGACCAAGATAGCTGATCCAGGAAATGGTTGCGCCTTTGGTATACAGAGTGAGACGCCGGTTATGTCCTTATCAGTTATAACTAAGTAATCATCCTTAGTGTAGCGGTTTCTTCTTAGCGAGAAATTTGATACTGATAAGCTCCAAAAACAGCAAGAAGATA
>CAZWFZ010000099.1:0-3457 GCA_964633455.1 uncultured Candidatus Peribacteria bacterium
CTCTTCGATATGCGCGAGCATTTCACATGGATACCGGGACTCCATGAGACCTTGGGGAGAGGTAAAGTATTGGCTAGCTTACAAATATCTCTTCGCAAGACACTCTGAAGCGATTATCACGCCGAACACATCACCCATATTCAGCAACATGAAATTACGACTGCATCAGGAAAGACATGGACGTTTGACTACTGTGTCATCGCTACCTGATCCCGCACGAATTTTTTCGGTAAGACAGATTTTGAACAACATGCCGTGACGTTGCGTTATCCTGAAGATGTACAGATCATAAACAAAAAGTTGTCGACCGCACATCACGTCAGTGTCGTAGGTGGAGGATTCACCGGTATTGAAATCGCAAGTATGCTCGCAGCACGCAAACTCGTCAAAGGCACACTTCGTTTGATTCATGGCAAAGAACGCCTTGCAGATCGCATGGAACCAGCTGTTTCAAAGTTGTGTAAAAGAAGACTCGAGCAACGAGGAGTGGAAGTGATGCTTGATCAAAAAGTTACTGCTATCACCCCGACGGAAATACATCTCGAAAGTGGCGTCGTACTCCCGAGTGATCTTACTATCTTGAGCTCAGGCATCAAAATAAATGATGAGTCATTTCGTAATTATCTTAATTTCGCAGGGGAGTATGCTTCACATGAATCTCCTGATATTTTTTGGTGCGGGGATGTTGCTATCCATGGGCTCTATACGACAGCCCACAATGCCATGTGTGAAGGCAAAAGAGTAGGACGTATCATCGCAGACCGCCTGCTCGGCATCACCCGCATCTATCCACCGCTCACTAATCGAGACAAACTGGCTATTGCACTTTGACCTTATGATGGCGTGATGACCATAGGTACCCGCACCTATTATCTCCCCCGAATCACCGGCTTCCTCAAAAAACTCGTCCAGTGGAAAGTCATGCGAGAGTTCAAAACGTGATGGATGCTGCCGTTCTAAGTAAATCAATGATTGTATTGACAAAATTAATAACTTAAATATAAGTATTTTTCACCAAAAGAGAAAAAATGAAAAAAATGATCTTTAACAAAAAATCTCCCCTAACCGTAGGGATAGTGAGCTTATTACCAAAAGGACATAAGCTCACAATGGTAAATGAAATAACCAAAACAATTTTGGGGTTTTCCCCTCTCCTGCGACTAACACAAGACAATGCTCCTGATATTGTCATTTCATTCAACGAAGAGGAAGGAAAAACAAAACTCCGCATAGCCCGAAAAGATAAGGAAGCACATATGAGTGCAACTCTGCACGAAATGCCAGATAAACTGTATGACATGCATCTTTTACAGCTTCATAGAAGCATATATAGCTGTATCATACATGATGAACACTTATATGAAGCTTGGGCGATGGAGAAGTGGAGAGAGAAACATCGCATTGAAGCTACCTCAAAGGTCATATCATACAAGGTCACCAATCTGGTAGAAGATTCGCTTCCAGAGTATGTCATTGCTCAAGGCTATCAGCAAGCATTGCAAAGCATACTCAAAACATCAGAAGTGGTGGATCCTCAAAAATTACAGATACAAGTTGAAGCAAATATAAAAAGATCCGAGCAAGAACCAGGGAATATAGATATTCAGTTAGTATACTCTCTACCAGATAATCATTATTTCATCAAGGAGAAGGAACATATTTTTCTAGATATTTTCAAAAATGGCCAGCAAGCCCCCGATCAAATATTAGAACAAACCCATACCTTGGAGTTGTCTACATCAAATCTCCTTCATGAGAATGTCCAGTTGGTTGCTCCAATGATCCATTCTCCTCTAGAATGGATGAGAATATTTCTCTTCAATTACTATAGTGATTGGAACGATTCTCTAGAAGAAGCAAAAAACTATGTAGTCGTATCTCTGAGTGATAATCAACAAGATGAAATAGATCATGTATTTATTTTGCCAGAGAATGGTAGCTTGCCAGTCCGTTTGCACGAAACAGTAAACAGTGTACATACCAACAAACTATGCCAAAATGAAATTGCAGAGGTGTTTCATACAAACAAAAACATTATTGGGTCCTGTGTGGATATAGAAATAGTCTACGGAAAACAGGATCTGTCCATTGAAGTAAAATTCAATGGCCAAGAAATGGGAAATGCGAAAGTACCTCTTGAGGTGTTACAAGCCACCTCCCAGAGGCAAAAAATTTTCCAGGAACTAAAAGGAAAGTTTAATAGTGACATTATATTGCCCTTGGCAATGTATGCACTTAAGCCGCAGGCAAGCGCATAACAGTAAAATCTGCAATAGCCGGGAACCCGGCTATTTTTTTGTTATCCATCCAAAAAACTAACGTCAGTTAAGTTTTTTGGTTTGGAGAACAATCCCGCAACTGAAAGGCGCGGGATCAGTCCTTCACTAACTCAATCGTAAAATTCACGTAGTGAAGCTTTGTGATTGATGCAATGAACTTCATAAAAACAATTGACAAACACAATATAATTGGTATAAAATAACAACTTACTTGGAAAATCCTTTATATATACCATATTTTCTCATGAAAAAAATCATCGCAATATTGCTCGCTGCTACTAGTGCGCTGAGTATGTTTGCTTATGCGCTCAGTGTAGAAAAAGAACTGCAAGTGCAAACAGCTACAGAAAAAATTATGGACTATCTGCTTGTCCAACCTCGTGAAGTTGCCAACAGTGTCCTCTTGCTCCTCAAAAGCTATCAACAACAATTTGCCACAGCCGGGGAGTCAGAGAAGTTATATATTGTCACCTCATTGCTTGATCAACTCAAACCTTTCGTAACGTGTGTACATACACAAGGCACCTGGTTGGTAGAAGTACGTGAGTGTGAAAATATTTCGGCAGATACCTGTAGAAGTATGGGCGGAGTATTTGAGGAGTGTGCATCATCATGTAGGCATAGTGATAGTGCAATTTGTACGTTACAATGTATTCCCGTGTGTAGCATGAATACTACTCTTGTTCCTGAGGTCACCATCGAAAAAACAATGCGTATTTCCGTGGGGGCAACACAAACTTCCTGCCTCAATAGCAATAACCAATCTGTATCATGTCTTCTCATCAAACCTGAGGGGCAGGTAGGATGGACCCTTATGCCTGAGAATATTGTAGGGTTTGATCGACAAGCAGGATTTATCTATGAGCTCGATATCTTAGTAACTACTGATGGGACCTATCATTACTTGAATACGGTGAGCAAAACAATAGATCTGAGCGTATGTGATTCCTATTTCGATGGATGTAACACATGTACCGTGACCGATGGTGAACTTGCTGGATGCACGAGAAAATATTGCTCAACTCCTACAGCTCCTCGCTGTTTGGATACTAAATAAGTAAAACAAAATCCTACTATATGATGAAAGATGAAAAGATGGAATTTAAAAAGAAGAACTGTGCATTTAGTTACCCGATCATTGGAGAACTCAGCGTAGGTGATGTAGGGGTTATTGGTGA
>CAZWFZ010000099.1:3550-3757 GCA_964633455.1 uncultured Candidatus Peribacteria bacterium
TTCGTACTGGGCACCTGGTTTCCTCAAAATCAAAAAGACAAAAAATCACTTAGGTGCAGGCAGTATGGAAATTGATGGGAAACATGCCAAAATCGCTTGTTTCTCTTTCAAAGAGATGCATCAACCTAACTGGCTGTTGCGACTCAAAGGATTTGCTGGTCCACAACAAATACACCTTGAGATGGTACACCAAGACAATTGGTGGTA
>CAZWFZ010000100.1:0-3749 GCA_964633455.1 uncultured Candidatus Peribacteria bacterium
GAGACGGCGACGGGACATTTCCCGATAGAGGCAGTGAAGATTATGAAACAAGTGATAGCGCATGCTGAGGAGAATGTACATTATTCACATGTAGACTTTACCCCGCGCAATGCGACGAGCAGAGATTTGGAGAAACAACAGTTGATCAAAAATGCTTTGTACTTGAGTGAGGATCTAGATGCAAAAGCGGTCATTGTCTTTACGAGGTCTGGGAAACTAGCAAGATATGCTGCTGCCTATAGACCCCAGGTGAGAGTCTATGCGGTGACTAACACACCGACGACCGTCACCTGATTGAGTTGTCGATTTGCGGTCTTGCCGAGATTTTTGCCCTATACTTCGCATGTGGAAGCCCTTGCTGCTACGTTGGAGATGCTCAAATCTTCACAGCAGATAGTCTCTGGTGAAAGAGTAATTGCGGTGACCGATATTTTGAGAGACGGTGAAGAGATACCGGTGGTAGAGATTGTGACGGTGCCCTAAAAAGTGTAGATTTTTTTGACAAAGCATATACAGAGTCGTATACTTATCATGGTTTATTTCCTTTTGTTATGCATACATGAACTACCCAGAAGATATTTTCATCGGTTGACCAATTACTTCTGTCACCAATCAAGTTGTAGAGGTCTATGATCCTATCAAAGATGAAACCACAGAGAGATTGTTGTTGACCGACCAAAAAAGTCGAACCCTGCTTTTTTTCTATCCTCAAGATTTCTCATTTATTTGTCCGACAGAGTTACACAGAATCAATGAATTAGTCGATGAGTTCCGCTATGAGCATACGGAAGTATTGGTAATCAGTCGTGACAGCGCACTCGTGCACAAAAATTGGGTCAAACATGACGAACAACTCAAAGATTTCAAAATCAAGATGGTCAGTGATAGAGATGGGGTGATTGGCAAAGATATTGGCATTATCAATCCCTTGTCCAAAGAGTACGAAAGATGTTCTCTCATCGTCGCACCCAATGGCAAAGTAGCACATATCTGCGTCGTTTCCAATAAACTCGGAAGAAATATTGACGAGTTACTCAGAAGAGTCAAAGCACTCAATCATCTCTTGGCCAACCCTGATGAACTCTGTAAGGAATCTTGGCAAGAACCAACAAAAGAAGCAGAGGAATGTGACGTAGCGTAGTTCCTTCAATACTTATTCTTTACAAACTCCTGCGCGCAGGAGTTTTTTTATGTCTCCTTTTTTTACAACAATGCTTTGAAGGTCTCAACGATAGGCACACTTTCAGGATCGACCCCTTTGGCTTCAGCTAAGAAGTAAGTTACATAGTCCATATACTGATAGATCCACAATGCTTCAGCTTCGAGTGAATCGCCTTTGGGAGCGATGATGGTGACGAGATATCCTTCTTTTTGGAGGAGGTCTGTCATGACTGCAATCCTACGAAGATTACGTGGATGGGTGAAATGTGACGTGAAAATAATGAAATGAGGCGTCATCGTATGACCGAGTCGCCCACACATTTCGTTGTGATTGAGCTCAGGAATATAATGTGCAAATGCAGGGGTTTTGCTATTTTCATTACACTTGATTTTACAAATCGTACTCATGCTTTTGAGTACATCACAGGTGTAGATGATAGGTGTAGCAGTGAGAAGCTCATGTGCAAGCGTTTGTGGATCAGGAGTATTTGGAGCAGACAAAGTGTGTGTTGCCTGCATGATGGCGGTCTGTACTTCTTGTACGGGATAGCCAAGCTGCGTCAGGAGATCAAGGAGAGCAACAATAAAATAACCCGTAGAGAGTCTGGGTTGTAACCCTGTGGGAATCTGATAGTAGGGGATATGATGTTCTTGTGCTTTGGAGAGAAGTGTACCTCCGCTAGCAAATACGACAAGCTTGGCTCCTTGTGCGAGCACAGTGTCAAAACAAGCTAGCGTT
Organism: uncultured Candidatus Peribacteria bacterium; assembly: GCA_964633455.1. Lineage (GTDB taxonomy): Bacteria > Patescibacteriota > Gracilibacteria > Absconditabacterales > Absconditicoccaceae > CAYUST01. The sequence goes on from CAZWFZ010000100.1 coordinate 1,901, forward strand.
TCTTCGGTATTGCCCGAGTGCGATGCACACACGATGACGGTCTGTGCTGGATCAAAAGGAGGGAGGGTATAGCTCGAACATGCTTCAAGGCGCACCTCTAGCTGATGATACGCAAGCAGGTCTTGCACCAAGGGAACATAGAGTGTGCTTCCTCACATACCGCAAACGATAACTCTTGGTAGATGTGGAAACTGCTCAGGGAGATCAGTTGCAAACTGATAGGAAAATTGTCCGGTGAGCGCTTGCATATCTGCAAAGTATTTGGCGTTGATCATCTCACGAGCGAGAAAAGATAAAGGGTACCATTTCTATACGGTGTAGAGAACCATTTTGCAAGTCGAATAAGTTGACATACAAAAAAAGTGTCGCACCACACATGCGACACTTCATTTAATAACCCTAAAAACTTGAAAAATTATGCTTATGTGCACGCAAAATAGTCAATTGCGTTCACTATGCAATAGATTACGTATTATATCTACAAAAATAAAAAACGGCATTTCTTGTATTTTCTTCTTATTGCAATCGCCCCTCAATTCTCTATCATGAAGGAGGTTTCACTGAGCAAACAAGGAGTAGCCCCCGGCTTTACTCCCTATATATACACCATGCACTGCACAGACTTTCATTATGCCTCCAACGCCTTGAGGGCTTTTTTTTTGCAAAAATGATGGATAGAGGTCCATCCGCAATCTAGATTGAGTATCTTGGCAGCGTGTGAAGACCCTAGCACGGTGAGTGACTTTGTCTATCACAACCAGCTGCGACCATTGCCACAAACTGGCCAAATGCGACTCGAACATGAACTCCTGCGTAATCCACAATTGCCGGGAGTTTTTTGTGTAACGACGAGCTACAGAAATGAACCCAATCCTATCCCTGGGAGACATGAGACGATCTTCCCGATGTTTGAGTTTGAAACCCACGGTGGTATAGAGGTGTTACATGACCTTGAGATAGAATTGATTACCGCATTGTGACTAACACAACAACCTATTGCGGTCGAGACGTATGATGATGTAGCCAAGCACTATCAGACCTCGGATCTTACGGCGGCACATGAACTTCGTATGCAAGAAGATTTTGGAGAAGTTATGTTGCTTACACATTTCCCTCATCATACGAGTCCTTTCCGAAATATGAAAAACATTGGTGATCACGCTGCCAAGATAGATGTCATCGCTTACGGCATGGAAACGATCGGTTCTGCAGAACGCAGTACCAACGTCGCAGAGATGAGAGAGTCGTTTCACACGATTAGCGAGGGAGGCTACGCACAGCTCCTCTATGATCGCTTCACCAAAGAACGCGTCGAAGCAGAACTCGAACAATTCCTCTCGTACGAATTCTTCCCCAGATGCGGAGGCGGTATCGGTATGACGAGAATGATCAGAGCAATGCGCATGGCAGGACAACTACCAGGTAGTCATGAAGTCGCTCATACCGGATCACTGATGAATGCATTTATGAAAGCAATGCACAAGAGTGTGTAAGATCGGCAACGCACAAGTCTGCGAATTTCAGAAATAACGCACAAAGCATCACTGACATAAGCAACCTCACTGGGACCCTCTGGGAGTGAGGTTGCTTCGTATGCGAGAGTTGATATGTAGCTAAACGGAAGACCTGCGTTGCTTTATGCCCTTTAGGGTGCTAGAGTTTTTTGCTTCTACTGAGTCTTCATAAAAAGTTTATGAAATAAAGTTTTTTGATTGACTCTGTGATACTTTAGTGACTTTTTGGGTCATGCCAAAAAGGAGGCCCCCCCGGCAGGGGAGAAAAATAAAATAAAAACTCCGCCTAAACGGAGTTTTTTTTATTTGTGCATTGCCGAATATTGAAAAACCTA
>CAZWFZ010000101.1:0-3708 GCA_964633455.1 uncultured Candidatus Peribacteria bacterium
TTATTTCATTATTATATATACGTTTTAGTATATTATAGTATATATGACTGTATATAACTTTTCTTCATTACAGCTCCAAGACTGGCTCAGGACAGAGAATTTTGTGAGTATCAAAGAGATTCAGAAATCTCCCAAAATGCTCCTCACTGGCCACAAAATTATTACTACCAACGGTAAGCCATGTGGTGTGGTGATAAGTATGGAAGAATTGACGGACTTGTTCGAGGATATCCAAGCATTACAATCGCCAGAGTATCAAGCAAAAATACGTAAAGCAAGAAATGAGGTTGCAGTAGGAGATATCGTGGATGCTGAAACAGTCAAAAAAGCATTGCTTTAGTAACTTACGGATTTATGTGGAGATACGTCTTTTCAAAATCAGCATACAAGGAGTTTGTCAGCCTACCTACTGATACACAAAAAAGAATAATTGCGAAAATGGATTATTATTGTGCAACGTGAGATCCATTACAATTCAGCAAGACATTGGTCAATATGATGATATGAACAGTTAGATTTCGCGTTGGAGAGTATAGGGTGATTTGCGATATTGATACCCAGGGGCGCCTCATTATTATATTAGTGGTAGGCTCGAGGAAAGATATCTACCAATAAGATACATTTTCTGTCACAAACCCTTTTTTCATTCGTATACATGTTTGAAGCAACGATTTTAGCTTCAAATAGCCAATACCTAGACATATGCGTTTAGATGAATATTTTGCTCATTTCCGCGCTTCACAGCTCGACAAAGAGGAGCAAATGCAGATTTATAACAAATTCCTCCACAAATCGCACAGGGTCCTCAACCTCTCCAAGGTTGGGTACTATGCCAAAGTGACATCTTTTTCTTTTGCAGCGATGCTGGTAGCGGTAGTTGTCTACATAGCGTTTAGTCCTGAGACCAATGGTCCGTTTACCAAACTTGCTCAGATAGGTGATGGTAGCGTGAGTATCGAGCAAATGGCTGGAGTCGTACAAGCTGATACCGTAGGCCGTATTTTGATGGCGCAGGGTGAAATACATATTTTCCAAGGTGACAAAGAAGTCACCGTGACCGAATTGACTCCCAATGAGAAGGTTATCCTTTCTCCAGGTGCCAAAGTGACCTTTACGGTCCGTGATGGACTCAAGGCAACTATTTTGTGACCTGCAGAATTTGTGCTCGAATCATTGGGTACTACCGATGGCATTGCTTCCTATGCAATCAATCTCTTAGCAGGTGACTACCTCGAAGTAATTTCTTATATCGCCCCCAATACCCCCACTACCAAAAAAGTCACCGAACAAGTCGTTATCAAGACGCCAGACTTCCAAGTAGAGAATGTCTCCACAGATGCTAGTGTCGATGTAGTCATTGCGAGCAATGAACAAGGCAAGACAATGATCGCCAACAATGGCGATGATGTGCTAGTCAAATCTTTGACCAAAGATGAAAATGAACATATTGTCGCTACGGTCAAATCACATCAAATGGTATCTTTAGCTGAAGATCTAGAAGTACTTCCTCCCGAAGAAGCAGAGGTTGCTTTGGCTAAACTCAAAGAATTGCCTCTCGCAATTCGTTATGAGGTCGATCCAGAGGTTGCACAACTGCCTGCAGATGCGACAATAGCAGACCAAGATACAGATACACGCACTCCTTCTACACTCGCAGCATCAGTTGCGCGTGTAACCGATACCAACGAAAAACAAGTTATTGCACCAGAGTTGTCTGATAAGCTACGTAATCTTTCACCGAGCGCACTCAATGGCAAACTTGAACAAATGGTACGTTTCTATCTCGAAGGCAACGAGTATAGCTTTGGTATCACCTATGCTAATTTACTCAGTACCGTACAGCGTGCTACGGCAGGACTCTGTGATGAGGTAGCTATGCCTCCTACGAGTGAGCAAACACTTGCTCAGTGAGCTATGTGGATTGACAACTTGACCGCTAGTATGACCGCCAAATACTATGTGACACCGCAATACCAAGAGAGACTCCAAGCATTGAGTAATATCCTTCGTACTATTAACCAATGGCCGTTTGGTGAGTTCGCAGGTGAATCACTTGACGAGCAACAGTTGACAGAAGTGCTCCAAGCAAAAGGACTCACGATGAATCTTTTGATGGCGCCCTAACTCGTTCTTGCAACGACATCATTTTCCACTATACAAGACACGATACATCGTGTTTTTTTGAAACATAAAACGGTTTTCCCTTGGTAAGTGGATGTTAGGGAATTATAAAAGTTGTGTCTCTAACCCTCACCCCAGCCCTCACCCAAACCTCTCCCAAACGTTCCCCCGCAGTTGCGGGGTCACTAGGAGAGGGAGTTATTCTTAATTCTTAACTCTTAATTCTCGTATGTCTCTTTATCGTACCTATCGCCCCAAAAATCTTGATGATATGGTTGGGCAACAACATATTTTGGATGTCCTGCGCGCACAAGCACGTGCTGGGAAATTTTCGCATAATTATATTCTTTATGGACCGAAAGGGACAGGCAAAACTACCACGGCGAGACTGATCGCCAAGCTCACTACCGCTACGACGCCTAATGCATGGGAGCATTTGTCAGATGATCCGGTTTCTGCATTGATTGATAGTGGCAAAACAGTCGACTATGTTGAAATAGATGCTGCATCACACACGGGTGTAGATAATATCAAGGACGAAATCATCAGCAAAGCACTCTATCCGCCCTCACAGTTGCGCAAGAAAATCTACGTGATAGATGAGGTACATATGCTCTCCAAAGGTGCTTTCAATGCGCTCCTCAAGATCATGGAAGAACCGCCTGAGTATCTTGTCTTTATTTTGGCGACGACGGAAATTCACAAAGTGCCAGACACCATCATTTCTCGTTGTCAGGTCTTTCAGTTCAAACAATTACCTGTTGCTGATATTGCTACCAGACTTGCATACATTGCTGAGCAAGAGCATATTGCCTACGAGCCCGAAGCATTGTCGCTCATCGCCAAACTTGCGAATGGTGGCGTGCGTGATGCTATCAAATATCTCGAGCAATTGAGTATGATTGGTAATATCACGGTAGATGCCGTCACCACCTTTTTGGGTGTGGTATCACAAGCTACGCTCCAGGAATTACTCAACCTCATCGTGACCAAACAATCAGATGCACTTGCACAATTTTTGGACAAGTTGGCAGGAGATGGGGTAGACCTCCTCCAATGCATCAAGGATCTGTTGCTCTATCTCGATGAACATTTTATGGAAGACCCGATGACCTATGCGTCACTAGCTCAGGTGGGGAGTGCTATCTTAGTAGATGGGCGTTATTATCCACAACCTATGATTATTATCAAAATGCATCTATGGCAGTGGATGCAGGGAAATGGCGCGGTAGTGACTCGTAGTGAGATACCTCCACAGAAGATGCAGAATGGTAGTACCCCTCTTACAAGCGCGAGGGACCTTGCCCCTGTGGCAATGTCTCAGCAGGGGCCTGCCGCAGCTCCCAAAATTTCCGTGACCAAAACTCCTGCCGTTGCTCCGACACCGTCCGATGTTACCCCACAGCAGGCCCCTTTGCCTCCTGTTCCCCCAACCGCTAGTTCAATACCCGACGATACCCTTCCTTTGGAAACACCTTCGCAGGCATGAGCCACCCATGAATCGCTTATGGAACAACTCATCGCTCGTGTAGACAAAACGATGGTCAAAAGTATTTTGAAAAAAAGCTCGCTCATTGCGCGCGTGAC
>CAZWFZ010000102.1:0-3706 GCA_964633455.1 uncultured Candidatus Peribacteria bacterium
ATGATACCGATGGCAGCACCAATAATATTTTGCTCTTTGATAAACTGCATAAATCCACTCAGTGCTTGTCTCATTGCTAGGTAGTTATTTTATAAAGTATTATTTCAACACAACGTTGACCATATATTCGATCTTGTCATCAATAGCTTTGTCGCCGATGTCAGAGAAGATGCTAGCTGAACCATATTTGATATCCCATTTTGTTCTATCGATAGAAATCTTTGCAGATGCAGTCACTTGTGTGTCTGTTACTTCGATCACTGCAGGGAAGGTGATTGCCTGAGTGATACCTTTGATAGTGAGAGCAGCTACGACATCGTACATATTTGTTCCACTAGCTGGCGTAATTTTCATCAACTTGAGAGTAGATTCATTGAAACCAGACACGTTGAAGAAGTCTTCACTTTTGAGATGAGTTATTAATTTCTCTCCATCATTGGAGGTAATTGTAGTCATGTCGATAGTGAAGATACCAGATACAGGAAGATTGTTTGCTAATCCAAGGCTACCTGATGAGATAACTACGGTACCTGTATGTGAACCAACTACTTTTTTGCCAAACCATTCGAGGTTACTTGCTGTGCTATCCAAACTTACCATACGATCTACAACAACTACAGCACCTGTGTCAGTAGCACCTGTTGCTACAGCTCCTGTCTCATTTGCTCCTGTTTCAACCACAGCACCAGTTTCAACAACCGCTCCTGTGTCTGTAGTAGGAGTAGGAGTTGCAGATTTCCAACAACCAGCTAACAATAATGTACTTGCTGTTACCAAAGTGATAACCAATGAAGAATGTTTCATACGTTTCCAATAATTCAAAAAATAAAGTGCCTGTCTATATTGGTTGAGGAGTAAATTGCAAGGAAGAGTGAATTTTGGTAAATTACCCCCGTCACTCATGAAATGAGTGACTCCCCCCTTCAAAAGGGGGGATATAAAACAGTTAATCCACGTTTCTTAATTAATGAATGTAGCACCTAAACAAAAAAAGTGATATTTTGACTTGCAAGGATGTATAAAATCGATATCTTTTTCCCTAGCCAGTGGCTTTTTTACTTTATGTATAACATATCGAACTATGAGTAAACTCGTACCGATTGAAGATCACTTGTTGGTAGAGGCAGTTGCGCTGGAGAAAACTACTCCTAGTGGTATTGTTCTCCCTGACACCTCCAAAGAAAAACCCTCCAAAGGCAAAGTAGTTGCTGTAGGATTGGGTAAAATCCTTGATAACGGACAAAGAGCCCCAATTGATGTCAAAGTTGGACAAACCGTGTATTTCACCAAGTATGCTCCTGATGAACTCGAAGTCAAAGAAGGAGATACTACCATCACGTATCTCGTGGTCAGACATAGTTCTATTTTGGCAGTAGAGGAGTAAGCCTATACGCGTTCCCCCTTTTAGAAGGGGGGTGCCCCTTTAGGGGCGGGGGGTTTCTGATTATGTTTATAAAACCCCTCCGGCCTTCGGCCACCTCCCCTTCTTAAGGGGAGAGCAACCCGTTCCTTATTTTTATAAATAATCACTTCAACGAATGGCAAAACAAATAGTATATGGCGATGAAGCCAGAAAACAGCTCTATGCGGGAGTCAAAACCGTAGCAGATGCGGTGAGAGTTACCATGGGTCCCAAAGGAAGAAATGTCATATTAGAAAGATCATTCGGTAGCCCCAACGTCACCAACGATGGTGTGACGGTTGCCAAAGAGATTGATCTCGAAGATAAATTCGAAAATATCGGTGCAGCGCTTGCCAAAGAAGCTGCTACCAAAACCAACGATGCTGCGGGTGATGGAACCACCACCACGGTTGTCTTGGTCGATGCGATTGCTAAGGAAGGTATGAGATATGTCAGATCAGGCGTCAATCCGTTTGCGCTGAGTAGAGGCTTGCACAAAGCAGTTGCAGCACTCGTTGCGGAGATTGCAAAAGTTGCGAAGCCTATCAATACCAAAGAACATATCAGACAAGTAGCTGCTATTTCTGCACAAGACGATGCGGTCGGTGAACTGATTGCAGAAGTCATGGACGAAGTTGGCACCGAAGGTGTCGTCACCGTCGAGGAAGGTAAATCTATCGGACTCGAGAAAGAAGTCGTGATGGGTATGCAATTTGAACAAGGCTATAGCTCACCGTATTTCGTGACCGATCCTTCGAGAATGGAAGCTATCATCGAGCGCGCACACATTTTGATTACGGACAAAAAAGTATCCTCTATCAAAGATATTCTCCACCTTCTCGAACAACTAGCAGCGATGGGCAAGAGAGAGATCGTGATCATCGCAGATGATGTCGATGGTGAAGCATTGGGGACGTTGGTACTCAACAAACTCAGAGGCACGATCAATGTCTTGGCGGTCAAAGCGCCAGGTTTCGGTGATAGAAAAAAAGAAATGCTCAAAGATATTGCTGCCGTGACTGGCGGTACCTTTATTTCCGAAGAAGTAGGCCTCCAGCTCGAGAACGCTACGGTCGAATTCTTGGGACAAGCTGAGAAGGTGGTTTCTAGCAAAGATAAAACAACGATCATCTGAGGCAATGGCGACCAAGCAACGATCGATGCAAGAATCAGTCAAATCAAAGTCATGATTGAGAAATCAACTTCAGACTATGACAAAGATAAATTGCACGAGAGACTCGCGAGATTATCTGGCGGTGTAGCCGTGATCAAAGTAGGAGCTGCTACCGAAATGGAAATGAAAAACAAGAAATACAAGATCGAAGACGCACTCAATTCAACCAGAGCTGCTATCGAAGAAGGTATCGTGCCAGGTGGGGGAACAGCCTATGTAAAATTGAGTAGTGTCTTGGATACGTTGCAGTTTACTGATCCAGATGAACAAATCGGTGCACAGATTATCAAGGATGCTGTCCAATATCCCCTCAAACAGATTGCAGACAATGCAGGATACAAGGGAGACTGGGTCGTAGAAACCGTCAAAGCAGAGAAAGATTTCAACGTAGGATTTGATGCAAAAACTGGTGAATTCAAAGATCTCATCAAAGCAGGTATCATCGATCCCGCGAAAGTTGAAAGAGTGGCACTCGAAAACGCAGTTTCTTCTGCAGCAATGTTGCTCACTACTGACGCAGTCGTAGCAGACAAACCATCTTCTGACAAAGGTGACGCTGGCGGAGGAATGGGTGGTATGTGAGGCATGGGCGGCATGGGAGGCATGATGTAGCAGATTTTTTTGACATCTCGTTTTTTTGTTTTTTTATTGGTGTGTCACAGGGTTTGGTAGTAATTCGTATATATATAGGTACAATACAAACGTGCATTTTTTATACTTTATTTCACCACCTCATGAAAAGATTATTTATGTTCCTCTTGGCGTTCTTGCTCTCTTTTGGTATCATGCAATCTTGGACAACGGTTTCTGCTATTTCTGATGATGTAGAAGATACGCAGGATGTTAGTGATGATGATGCTGATGACGACAGTGATGATGACTCAGACGATGACAGCGACGACGATTCTGATGATGATGCTGACGACGACAGTGATGATGACTCAGACGATGATTCTGACGACGATAGTGATGATGACTCAGACGACGATAGTGATGATGACTCAGACGATGACAGCGATGATGACTCAGATGATGACAGTGACGATGATAGCGATGAAGACAAGGAGACCAAAGCAGTAGCAACTTCTTGTTCACTCGAAGCACAAGATCAAGTATTCATCGACAAGTTC
>CAZWFZ010000103.1:0-3697 GCA_964633455.1 uncultured Candidatus Peribacteria bacterium
ATTTGCTTGGCCTGTACACGTTCATAGATCGCTTGCATGCTCGGGAGGAGAGGCTGTAAGTGCACATGTCCTGAATTAAGCAAATCAGGTGTAATCACCACTATGTGACCTGATTTGATGAGTTTTGAAAAAACCTTGTTCGTCACATATACTTCATGGAGATACCAAAAATAATTGGTCATCAAGGGCGCGTGATGTTGGCTAGGTCGTCTATAGGCAAGTGTGTCTAGGTAAGAAGTATACAATAATCCATCTTCAAGTTCTTGTGGTGAGATCAAAGGTGTCATTTTTCTCGATGCATGAAGCAGTGGGTAGAGACCCTCTTCTTCGGTGTCATATACTACGTTGCTGAGTTCTTCAAAAAGCTCGCGACGAATATCTGTCTCTACAATTTCTTTGTTTGGTTTCACGAGAAGATCGAGAAATTCTTTGGATTGACGTTTGTCTATAGTGAATCTCGCATCATTACGTTCGATATCTTTGGCGCCGTGTTGGAGGAGCATTTTTCTGTCTACAACACGTGCTCCGCCTCCGATGGGTCATATTCTCAGAATTCCTTTTTCAAACATTCTTTCATTCAAAATCCCAACGACTTGATCATTGATCGTCGCTACGAAATTGTTGACGGAGACACGTTCGTGTGTGAGACGCGAGAGTGGCTTGTGCATAGGAGAATAGTATATATTACAAAGTAACTTGCAAGTATCTAGAAAGATGAAAAAGTATTGACATTTATATCAAAATGGTTATGAAATATTCTCATGTTTATCTTTCCTTGGCACCTCGATGACACTTACCCCCCAACTAGCATTTGATGATGAACGTTTCGAAGATTTGATAGAAACTATCTCCGAACGTTTTAGTATTTTGCCAGCATACAAAACTGAATTTGCAAAGAAGATAGAGGATTGTCTTTTGCAAAACAATATTACTATCGAAGATGACGATGGAGTTGATTGAGCAACAAACAAACTTGACGCCCTTTTTGAAAAGGCAAAAGCGATTACTCCTCACCTGACGAAAGAGGAATTCCAGCGTTTGCTCGATCCATCACGCATGCTGATAGAAGAAGAGAAGAAAGCATTTGTTCCTTTGATTCCAAGGATTAAAAAACGATTTAGCTCAAAAAAAAAGGAGGAGACACATTCTGTTACCCTCGAGCAGGTAGCGCATACCATCGAAGAGAAATTTGCCATAGTTTCTTTTGAAATTGATAGCTTCATAACACCCGCGACAGCTTCACTCAAAGAGTCTATCAAACAAATTATCAAAGAAACGATCTCACAAGGCAAAACCACGAATATCACCGCTGCGGACTATGATTATCTCTTGGTGCTCCAAGCGAAAAAACAACTCCTCGTTTCCAAGGAGCGTGAATTTGCCAATCTAGCACAAGATATCCATGCGTTCGATGATTTGCATCATACACCTCCTCTCAAAGAAGCAATGATGTGACCGTATAAAGCAGATATCATCGCATGGAAGAAGAAATGACTTCCTTCACAGAGAAAAATTGATGCAAATGGAAGGTTTCTGACGCCAGAAGCAAAACAGAAGAACCTTGACTATTATACTTCTTGGAAAGCGATTTGTGGTGATGCGCCTTGGTTGGATAGTGCAGTATGGGAATCAACCCCACAAGAGCAAAGTATCATTAATACCCTTATTCCTTCATTGGATCAAAAAAAGATACAGGTTTTGTCAGATATATTTTCGGAACAGACAGAAGCTACCAAAATGAGCGTTGCTTTCTTGTTGCAAGCGCTCTCATGAGATATTAGTCCACAGTGGATTGAGCATGCGGTCAAGCATGCATCGGCGTCCCAGAGGGAAATAATGCAACAACTAGTTGCAGAGTCAAAAGGAAATTTGCTTAGATGAGTGGCTTTCTTATTTGATCGAGATCCCGTGGATGGGAAATTGTTGATCAAGGACACTACTCAAATATATAGATTAGCTTCAAATATATCTGGTTCTTTGAACCGTGAACGCGAACAACGATGTAAGTATGTAGGGGATTTAGGACAAAAACTTGCTCGGAGTCACTGTTTCGTTTGGAACCAATATACAGACGGAGCACCTATGAGGGAACTTATGGATGCAGCAGAAAAACTTGCACCAAGTAAAAAACCTGTCTTTCGAAATCAAGCAAAACGAAAGTCGTTTACCGACGAATGTAGCCTAAAATTTTGATTTGAGAAGCAAAAAATTGTCTCTGCTTTTCTCTGAGCTAAGGAAGTATGGACTTCCTCCTCGTACTACAGTAGCCTTCATAATGGTGATTATTACTATATAGATCTAGGAAAAGGAGCACTCAAGTATGGTTCATGAAAGGCGGATGTGTGTATTTTGATTGAACATTCATCTGGCTAGTTACTTACTTCTTCTGCGGATGTAATGCTAATAGTTTCACCTCGGTCATATCTTCCATAGCATATTTCACTCCTTCGCGACCTTGGCCGCTGTCTTTGACGCCACCGTAGGGCATATGGTCGACTCTTCGACTCGGGACATCACCGTGGATGACGCCGCCGACGTGTGCGTGATCAAAGAGGTATCGTACGTGGGAGAGATTATTTGAAAAAATCCCTACTTGGAGACCGAAGGTCGAATCGTTGATTTGTGCTGTTGCATCTTCGATGGTTTTTCGTGTATCGATGAGGACTACAGGACCGAACGCTTCTTGTATTCTGATATTTGCGTCGTGTCAGACATTGCTCAATACGGTGGGTTGGAGGAGTGTGTGATTTGCTTGATTACCCGTCAACACGGTCGCTCATTGTTGTACCGCTTCTGCAATCCATCCCGTGAGCCTTGCACAATTTTTCTGATCTATCAAGCCGCCGATGGTCGTTGCTTCGTCACGCGGATCTCCGACGACGATCTGTTTGGTCGCTTCGACAAATTTTTCAACAAAAATATCTTTGACACTTTCGTGTACGAGAATTCTCTGGACGGAGATACAACTTTGTCCGGCTTGATAAAACGCACCTACGATACAACGTTTGACAACATAGTCCCAATCCTGCACGTCTGCGTCGATGATGGCGCCGGCGTTACCACCGAGCTCGAGGACGGTTTTTTTCTTGCCTGCGTCGTGTTTCATCTGCCAACCAATCTGGGGAGATCAAGTGAAACTGAGGAGTGCAATACGTTCGTCTGTCACCAGCTGTTGGCCAACTTCTCTCTTGCATGGCAACACAGAAAACGCTCATAGCGGCCGGCCACTTTTTTCAACTATTTCTGCAAACTTCAACGTGCTGAGCGGTGTTGCACTTGCTGGCTTGATAATAATAGGACAGCCGGCCGCTATAGCCGGTGCCACTTTGTGTGCCATGAGATTCATCGGAAAGTTGAAGGGTGTGATGCCAGAGACTACCCCAATAGGAAAACGTTTGGTGATGAGGTGACGTCCTGCTGATGCGGGCGTGATACCTGCAGGGAGGTACTCACCATACATGCGTTCAGCTTCTCCTCTCGCATTGGCAAAGGTAGAAATACAGCGCGTCATTTCGCCACGGGCTTCGTTAATAGTTTTGCCATTCTCTTGGGTCAGGAGTTGTGCGAATGCTTCTTGTTGCGCGGTAAGTTGCTGTACGATGTAGTCAAGGACTGCTACTTTTTGATAAGGCTCAAGTGCTGCAGTTTGTGGCAATGCTTGTTGTGCGGCAACGATCGCAGCTTCGATATGTTCAGG
>CAZWFZ010000104.1:0-3652 GCA_964633455.1 uncultured Candidatus Peribacteria bacterium
TTTAACAAAGAAAAAAGAGCTCCTGAAAACAGGGGCTCCTTTGCTTAGCCAGTAGCTAAGCGTCTTTTTTGCTTTAGCCTTTGGCAAAGCGTGATGAGGTGAGCATACGGAAGGTCAGGAATGCCATGACCCCGTGTATACCAATAGTGACCAAGATGCCCGTATGGTATTGCGAACAGAGGATACCCAATAATAGCATGGAGTTGAAGATCGTACCGCAGATGAGTGTCGTGAGTAGAATTTTTGTCTCTTTGAGTCCTACAGAAAAGAGGACGAGGACGAACCACAGAGTCATAATAATAGACAACACTTGCTGCTGGTGTTCTTCACCGAACGGAAGTAGGTTACTCCCGATGCTAAAGAGGATGATACCAACAATACTGCCACATATTCCGCCCTGTTTCAATGTATACACCCCTGTGTCTAGGGTATAGGCAATGTCGCTGTGACGAAGATGGTTGCGTGCAATCACGAGGAGGATAAGTAACATACCCAGATTAGTGACGGCGAAAGAGGTTCCCAAATAATGTATCATAGATTAACATTTTATTGTTTTTACTCTAAATATCTCCATTTACAAGCTCATGACGAGTGGTAGATTTTTTTTGCTCCATAGCCGAGTTTGCCTATGAGCAGCAAGAGTGAGGCCACTAGCAAGGGGGTCATCCCGTTGGCGATGATTTCTCCGATGATGAGTGCTACCAAGAATAAGCACCCAATGATCCATACGCTGATGTGGAGTGAGAGGTCTCTGCTCATGAGTGCACTGGTACTAATAAGTAGGCATATGCATACCATACCTCCTTTGGATATCTCTTGGATGAGAGGTAAATGAGCGTAGAGCATATTTGCTTGCATAGCCCCCAAAAATATACCAAAGAATATACCGAACCCCATGCCAAATATAAGTGCGACGCGATGTTCAAATTGTTCGTCTTGATATTCAGTAGTGGTGAATACATTTTTGTGTAGACTGAAGAGGATACGCATGAAAAAGAGTAGTGTGCTCAATGCTACCAAGAAAATCATAATGCTAAAGAACGTCATATTTATAAGTTTGTTTTATTGACATATAATGAAAATGATTTGTTTTGCAAATGAAAATTGTCTTGCAAATTGTCCATGAAAGGCTATATTGAATGCAATAAACACAAGACCTCGCCACCACGGCGAGGTCTTATTAAAATTCCCTAATATAATTTATCTTGTTTATACACCCTATGAAACTCAACGGACAACAGATTCAAGAAGCGATCAAGCAGTTGATTGCTGAGTACAAGTATGATCCTTATGTAGTGTTGGATATTGTGAAGCTTGGTATTAGAACTGCCTATCGCAAGGATTATATGCCAAATGACCGCAAGGCACAAATCCAAGTATCGATCGGTGCTGATGGTACTATCAAGGTTTTCAGAGACCGAGATATTGTCAAAGAAATTGAAGACAAAGAAGAGGAGAGAGAGATGACTCTCGAAGAGGCAAAGAAACTCAAGAAGGACGTTTCAATCGGAGACACCCTCACGATAGATGTAACTCCAGATCCACTCGAGTTCACACGTATTGGTGTCCAAGCTGCGGCACAGACGATCAAGCAAAACCTCAAGAATATCGAAAGAGAAAGATTCTTCGAAAAATTCCAAGACAAACAAGGCGAATTGCTCAAAGCTAAAGTACTGAGAGTGATTGGCGATAGTGTCGTACTTGATATTGATGGTGCTACGGTGGTCCTCCTTCCCGAAGGACAAGTTCCCAACAGAGTCTACAATTCAGGTGAAGAAATTATTGTCTTCCTCAAACAAATTTCCAAAGGTAGTGGCGGTATCAACCTCAATATTACTCAAGCTGGTCCAGAATTTATCGAAGCGTTGCTCAAACGTATTGTCCCTGAATTTGAAGAGGGCAGAGTGACGATCGAAAAAATCGTTCGTATCACCGGCAAGAGAACCAAGATTATTGTTTCATCTGATGATGAGAAGATTGATCCCGTCGGAGTGTTCGTTGGACATCGTGGTGATAGAATCAATACTATCTTATCTTTGCTTGATGGCGAAAAGATCGACTTCATCGAAGATACCGGTGATGAGTATAGACTCGTCATGGACGTCCTCAAACCTGCTAAAGTTACGTCAGTACAGATCAGTGAAGGCAAGGCTACCGTTGAACTGCCAGAGGACCAAAAAGCACTTGCGATTGGCAAGGGTGCAGTCAATATCAAACTTGCTGGACAACTCACTGGACTCAGAATTGAATTAGTATAGGAACATTTTCTTTATTTCCCTCGTCAGCTCATGACCTATGAGCTCGTGATTGGACTAGAAGTACATCTCAAACTTACCTCTGCGCATAAGTTATTTTGTCGTTGTGCAAATGTACAGGAATTTGAAAACCTTGCTCCCAATACGCATATTTGTCCTGTCTGTACTGGACATCCGGGTGCTTTGCCCACGCTCAATCAAGATCCACTTTCTCAAGCTATCCGTTTGTGACTTGCCCTCAATTGTCATATCAACCAAGTGTCTACGTTCGATAGAAAATCCTATTTCTATCCAGATCTTCCTACCGGCTATCAGATTACCCAACAGCTATGTCCGACGTGCGTTGATGGCAGTGTAACGTTTTGGGTGGATAATGAATTTACGCAGAGCAAAACCGTGACGATCAGAGATGCACATATCGAAATAGATAGTGGCAAAACAACGCATACAGCTACGGGAAATTTACTTGATTACAATCGTGCAGGGACACCACTTGTTGAAGTAGTTACCCATCCCGATTTTCGTGATGCAGCAGAAGTGACCGCATTTCTCAAAGAAGTCCAAAGAATTGCCAAGCGAAATAATCTCTCTGATGCGGAGATGGAAAAAGGACAGATGCGTGCAGACGTCAATATTTCCCTCAGGAAGCCTGGGGAAAAAGCATATGGTATCAAAGTTGAAATCAAAAATATGAACTCGTTTAGTGCAGTGCGTAGAGCGATTGATTTTGAATACAAGAGACAAAGCGCACTCTATGATGCAGGCGCAGCTCCTGATCAAGAAACGAGAGGACGAGACGATGCCAAATGAAGTTCGTATGTGATGAGATCCAAAGAAAACGCTATGGACTATCGCTATATGCCTGAGCCTGACCTTCCACCGTTGCATCTCGAATTACACGAGATTGACCTGTGCAAAACACCAGCGATTGTTATACCGAGTGAACGTATTGCGCACTACAAAGATGACTATCAGTTCAACAAAGAATACATCAATGGTCTGATGAGTGATCCTAGCGTAGATCTCTATTTTCAACAAACCCTCCAAGCAGGTCACGACGCCAAGCTGGCTGCCACACGAATTGTCTGACCTATCGCGCGTCGGTGCAATGCAACGCAAAAAAATATAACTGATCTTCCTTTTTCATTCGATACGTTTTTGCAATTCCTCACTTTGCAAGCACAAGGAAAACTTTCCAATCAACAAGCCAAACAAGTGATGAACTCATTATTGGAAAACAAGGCAACACTTGAAACGCTCATGGCTGATCTGCCCGCTGCCGTAGACGAGTCCCAAATCAACGCATGGTTGGATGACATTTTCACCACAGCGCCCCAGATGCTTGCTGATCTACGTACTGGCAATCGTAAACCGCTCTGATTCGTTATCTGACAACT
>CAZWFZ010000105.1:0-3614 GCA_964633455.1 uncultured Candidatus Peribacteria bacterium
TGCTGATTCGTCGGCAAAGCAATGATTGTGTTTGGTGAATCATTGAACTGCTCTGCAGATGGGATATTTGATTGACGAGGAGCTGGTTGAGGAGCTGGTCTTGGCGCAGGTGCGGGAGTAGGCCTTGGCGATGGCTGAGGTGCTGGCGCTGGAGTCCCTCTCGAGCGATTAGTCACATGTAACGGATCGATGGGTCTTCGAGATTTGAGAAAATCTTTTTTGTATTTCGGATCAAGTATTCTGATTTCGAAGTGCAGATGATGACCCGTCGAATGACCGGTATTCCCTGTAGTTGCAATCACCTCTCACTTGCTAATACGTTGATCTTGTCTGACACGGAGATTAGATTGCAAGTGCGCATACAAACTCAAATATTTTTTATTACCTACACGATGCTCGAGGACAATATAGTGACCATATCCATCATGATCATATCATATCAATTTTACTACACCATCATAGGTAGCTTTGACGGGTACATTCTTGATACCAATATCAATTCACTGATGTTTACGTACTCCATTTTGTCCTCTTCTCAGTTCTCAAAAATACCCGGTGATTGGTGCTCTCATATTATCTACTGGCCATACAAATGGTTTACCTGGAGTCTCTACTTCGTCAATGTGTTGTACTTGTTGTTTATCAATCCATGCTTGAGGAGGTTTGACCGCCACTCTCAATATCTTTTGGGTAACTCCATTGATGATCTTGGTGTCGACGAAAAGTGTAAATTGCCAATTACCATCCGCACCAGGGATCGTGTAAAGTTTTTCTTTTTTGAGTCCATTGACACCACCCACTTTGATCAGGAGCTCAGTAAAAATAGATCGATCTGTATCGTATTTTACTTCAATGGTATCTCCACCAGGACTAGCCGCAAATGCTCTCTTGAGGAGATCTGGGTCAACACCATCGAGTGGATATACTTTGGGATCGAGTGCATTGATAGGTTCATTTTCAATCGTGAGTGCTCCTTCTTTGAGCTTGGTCAGGTCTGACATACTGTCATCTATTTCACCAATCCTCTCAATCAATTTCTTGAGTTGCTCACGCGCTTGTTTCAACTGCTCTGGCGTTTTGATACGCTTGAAAGCATCCCCCAGTTCAGGGAAACTTCGATCAATCTTGGGAAGTTGTTGGTTTTGTTTTTTACGTTCGATAAGTTGTGCGAGATCTTTGGGTGGTGTGACACGTACATGCAAGACACGTTTGTCATCAACCGTCACCTCTACGTCCCAACGAGCACCTCGCAATGCATCCGTATACATTCGTTTTCCTTCTCTTTGATGCAACTTGAGATCTAGTCTAAAGAGTTCTTCATCAGGATTGAGCCCGTCTTGTCCCAAAAAGGTATCTTCAAAGACTACCGGAAACTCATTGGTATCCGCATCATAATCGACATAGAAACGATCCAATTTTTTCCCATCCATCGTCACCACTGACGTCTGCCACTGCCCTATTTCTTTGTCGTTCCAAAAGGGAGGTGTTTCATCATATATAGTTCTAATATCTCATGGTTGTGGCTCAAACTCAGGCAAAGCATCTGTTGTTCTGGCAGATATTCATGCAGGAATTTGTGTGGTTTTGTTTGGTTGATAAGGTACGCACTGGATCGTGACAACACCTTTGATATTGCATACATCCAGAGCAAAAATACCTCCAGGTGTGCCTATAGTCGTGATATATCCTTGTGCATGACCATTCTCTAAACTGAGTGCAGACCATGGTTGTTTTGTGAGATCCAAGACAGCTGAACCATGTTTGAGATGCTTGAGCGTGATAGTATACGCTTCCTTTTTGACACTCCCCTTTCGCCCATCTTTGGGATCTTGCATTTCGATGAGTTTGATATTTGGCAATCCTGGAATTACATCCACATTGAGTGTTCACTGTTCGTTGGTAACAAAGACGGTCCAAAGTCTCCCTTCAATACGTTGGTGTTCGAGTTTTTGCAAACCTCCTCATGCTTCACCAGCAGAAAAAGGCATAGTAGCATCTATATCAGATTTTTGCCACACAACTTCGCCTTTGGCGTTGTGCAATGAGAGTACTCATTTCTCTCGATGCGCAGTTCGATAGCTTATTTTTTCTTTATCAGCATCCGATAGTGTCACCTTATCTGGTCATGAAGTGAGTTCAATTTTTTCACGCACTCCTCTCACTCCTTTCATTACTTCTGTATAATGAACTTGCAACAGATCACCTTGCATAGTCACCGTCACATCATACCAAACAGGCTCTTTTCTCTGCACATATCCTGCAGGAAACAAAAGTGATCATGCATCTGCTTTGCCAGTGAGCAACAGTTGTTCGTGTAAAGGTGCGATTGCAATTGTATGAGTAATGTGCTCATCACTGAGCGTGATGGTTTTATCAATATACTCTTCGGTCAAAAACTTTCATGCTCACTGATTATGTGCACCCATTTTTTTGATATCCAAATCATCTTTGATCAACTCACCAGAGATGGTTCACATGGTATTTTGCAAAATCACCTGATACGTTTCTCCTCCGTGCGTCAATACTTTCACCATACGTGCGTCAAACTGATTTATTTCACTAAGCGCTACGGGCCGTCCCGCATTGGCATAATAGCTCCTCTTGCCTGGCTCAGTCACCAAAATACGAAACTGTTTCCCATCCCGCGCCAATTTCCAACCTTCAGGAGCACCTTTTATTTTCTCGGTAATCTGTGTTTTTTCAATTTTCTCCGTAGCCAATTTTTCTGCAGTCACCACAAGTTTGTCACGCATTCTCGTGATCTTCACCTTGTACACACCAAGATGTGCACCATTCGTACTGACTACATGTGGCAACGTGAGTGTATCACCAGGAAATGCAAGTTTGGTGCGGTCTACCACAAATGAAGCTAATTCATCGCTCCCATCAGGAGTAATCATCACCGCATCTCACCATCGTTTCGTTTGTTGACCCGCAAATGCTCCACCTAACTCTATCGTCTCAGGAAAAGGGGTTTCAAATGGTTTGACTTCAAGTGATGCGAGATCATTCGCATCTTTACTCACCACGCACGTAAATCGTTTTTCTCCCTCAGTAGTTGGTATTTTGAGATCGAATACTGCTTTGTTATCAGCTGAAAAAGTAATTTTTGCAACATCGATAGGTTGCTTGAGCAAAAAATACGGACGACCCTTTGTCGGCGTAAACAATATATTTATTTCTTTACCATTGAAACGTGCTGTCCATTCTTTGGGAGCTCAAATAATTTCTGGTTTCACTCACGTGATCCCACCATGCTCTATCGACACTTGCAATTGCAATGCATCGAGCGCCGTCTCCGAATCAAGTTGTGGTTGCTCGTGAGCACGCTCAGCATCAAGCTGTTGCTTTTCGTTTTCTACCATGAGAGCGCATAAATAAAACTCTACGTTGCTCAAATCGGTTGCATACACAACCCACCCAAGTCTAGATAAGTATACCGAAAGCGTCTCATTCTGTCAAAAAAAAACGTGCAATACGCGCACCAGAAATCAGTCGTGATTGCATATGGATACCCCTCCCTTTAGAAGGGAGGTGCCCTGCAGAACTGCAGGGCGGAGGGTTTTGAAGTAAATAGGACCATTAATGAGGATAAAGGCCGGGGGATTATTTTT
>CAZWFZ010000106.1:0-1341 GCA_964633455.1 uncultured Candidatus Peribacteria bacterium
TCTGAGTTGTTTTCAGAGAGTTGTTAGTGAGGTATTCCTCTCAAATAGACTTGTATATATCCTATCACTTCATCGATAATACGTGTTTTCATCCATTCTTTTTGTGAGGGTGAGATGAGGTCACCGATTTCTGCAAGGATAGTGCGTGATGAGTAATGCTCGGGAAGCTGGGTGATAAGGTCGTTGAGAAATTCTGGTACGGATTTTCCTGACTCGTCATGGAGGACAGATGCATTGATAGGTCGTCACTGAGTGAGGAAATGATGGATGTCGAACAAATCTCTATTTTTTCGTCTTCTCGTAAGTGCAAGGAGTTTATTGGCAAATAAACACGAACGTTCCATTGCCCGGAGGTCAAAACCATAAAAATTGACGATCTCATACGTATCGTGTGCTGATTTTTTTTTACTTATTTCGATTTTGATATTGTGTGTGTGAGCACCATAATCGAGGAGAAAGAAATACGTCCGTTGTTTTTCATATTCGTCTTTGATAGTTCAGTAGTTTTGGAGTATTTTTCTGAGTATGGGCATAGGATTTTCAGTGCCAGTATAGTCAAAATCAAGATCAGTTGAGAATCTTTGAAGATTGTAGAGAAAGTAGCACAACGTTCATCATTTGAACATAAGTTGTGCACTCAGCGTACTATGTGCAATGTCTTTGATGATGCTAAACATGATAGTTCTGTGTTTATTGAAGTCAAGCATGGGCGAGGAATGAATAAATACGTTTTTGAGTGCTGTGATTATATATTTCTGCAAGTGCAAGCATGAGTTGCGTCTTGAGTGGTTTTGGATTATCTACGGTCATGGTTTTTGTGAGATAGATGAGGTCACAGAGTGCCCTTTCGGGAGATGCAATCAAGTATTTATTTTCATGGTTGATGATGCCTATAGGATTGCTCATGATGCGTGCATGCACTTTGTGATAGCGATATGTTTTATTTTCGATGATTTTCTCGACAGAATTATTGCTGACTAGCGTGACGGTGTTGTCGTATGATTGAAATAATATGCCGTCTTTGACGAGTACTGTCTCACATGAAATATATGATCATGGCCTTAGTTTGGATGCAAATTCTCGTCTATCATAATGTGGTAAACAATATATTCATGGAGCTGGAGTGATAAGTAATCATGCTTTTTTCATCCTATGGAGGATCAATCTTGTATATTGTTTATTCGTTCATCACAAAAAGAGGTGAACATCGTTGATGTTCCACACCGTTTTGCCTGTTGCTAAGAGTCTGACAAATTGTTTCATCGCTAGAATAATATCAAATATGATATAATATTAGTGATAAATTAGAAAAATGCAAGAAAATGTTCTGTTTTTTTATTT
>CAZWFZ010000106.1:1441-3591 GCA_964633455.1 uncultured Candidatus Peribacteria bacterium
GTATCAATTTTCTTGGGGATGCCGACCTTTCTTTCTTTGACGGGCGTGAGTGCATCGGTGAGTAGCACAATGAATTTCTCCTCACAGGCTTGTTTGTTCTTGGGAAAATCTCTACTGCGTTCATGATCGATACGGAGTTCACCATCTTTGTTTATTTTATTGTCTAGTGCATTGAAGAGCTGTTCTTTTTGTTCAGTATTCAAAAAGGAACAACGAGCGATATCGTAGCTCAGTTGTGCTTTGGAGCTCACTTTGTTGACGTTCTGACCGCCTTTTCACCCGCTTCTGGCCTGTTTCCAGTTGATAGCGGAAGAGGAGGAGAGAATCTCCTGAGCGAGTTGTGTGAGGTTGTTGTTTTCCATGATTGACTGAAGTAACCTAATAAAACATTATTCTCAACTTTCGATTTTGGAAGGACGAATGGAGGCAGCGTTATCGACCGGGATACCAACTCTCGGTACTCCCTCACTCATTCTACCACTTGGTTTACCGTCTTTGACATAGTAGGGCCTAGCTAGATGATCACTAAATCATTGTTGTTTCTTTTGGTAGGCCATCAATTGTTCTCGATAGGTAGCAGTAGACTGCTTGTAGGCAATATCGAACATTGCAAGTCAAGTGTGTCCCGCTTTGGTAAGTACGCTTTTCAACTCTTGTGCATCGTGGATACCATTGTGATCTACATCAACGAATATGCCTTTCGCTTCTGCTTGGTTGAGATATGCCTGCAGTAATTTTGGATCATCATAGAGATGTCAAAACTCATGAAACAATATCTCAGAAGGAGAGGTGGCGATGGACGTTTGCCCCTTCGTATTCCAGTCTTCACTTATATGATAGTAAGCATAATCAAATGGCCAACTGATGCTATCTCATTTATTTTCTCACTTTTCAGCTTCACCTTCAGCTGCGTGGAGGTGTACTTCTTCGAGATGTCATGACGCAATCTTATCATGATCCTGTTCATCTGCATTGAGCGATTTCCCTCACTCCATAATGCCTGATCCCATCTGAATGTAGACTCATTTTTTGCCGGTGAAATCTTCTCTGATCCGATTGAGCAAAAATATTCCTCCATCGGTGCGAGCAATATCATTGAGTGCTTGGATGACAAATTGCTGAGCCTTCTTTTCTAGTGCAGGATTTTCGTGAATATCTTCTTGTTGCATATAAAAAACCAGTGATTCCCATTTCGCTATGATTTGCTGTTCTCCTCATGCTTCAAAGAAAGGCTTTTCTTGGAGTTTATCGAGTATTCATTGTTTACTAGATGGTCAAGGAAGATTTTGTGATTGACCTGCTAGGCGAGCGATATCACCCAAAAGGATAGTGCTACCAAGCACCTCTTTATTTTCTCTGGGTGGGATGATTTCAGCAGTAATTTCTTGTGCTAACGCTGCTAAATCATCTTTGAGAGATTTCTCGAATAGTTCTGCAAGTGAGTTTTCTGGTGCTGACTCCATATGATTCGCTGAGGGATGAAAAGAAAGTATTGGTATACGCATGAAATAAGCATTTTCGGTGGCAGTATTGCCACAAATCAGTATATTGACCTCCATTGAGTTTGTCAAATTTATGATTGTTGTTTGTCATGGCCCATAAAATGAGAAATTTTTGTATTATAGCACATATTGATCACGGTAAGTCGACACTGGCGGATCGTTTTTTGGAGATCACCAAAACGGTCAAAAAGGTAGGTATGAGTCAGGTATTGGACTCTATGGATCTCGAGCAAGAGAGAGGAATTACTATCAAGCTGGCACCTGCGCGTATGCGTCGGAAAGACTATGAGCTCAACCTGATTGATACACCCTGACATGTGGATTTTCAGTACGAAGTATCGAGATCATTGGCAGCGGTCGAGGGCGCAGTACTCCTTGTAGATGCTACACAGGGTATTCAAGCACAGACCCTCAGCACGCTCTATATGGCGATGCATCATAATATCGTGATTATTCCCGTGATCAACAAAATTGACCTTCCCGCAGCGGACGTTCCGAGAGTAACGAGAGAGATTCAACAGGTCATCTGAATAGACCCCAGCGAGATCATTGCCATTTCTGCCAAGACAGGTGAGTGAGTTGACCAAGTGCTCGATGCGGTGATAGAACGCATCAGCGCGCCTGATGATTTTTTGGAATTATACCCTG
>CAZWFZ010000107.1:0-3551 GCA_964633455.1 uncultured Candidatus Peribacteria bacterium
ACATTCACGATCATGCAATGCAAATAGCAGGACGACAGGCTATTTTGGAGAATTTTAAGAAACATGTAGAAGGAGATGCTTAGGGATTATCAATTCAATCACTGTATAGCTTCTCTATATGCGCTTTGATGGGATTGTAGCTAAGTTGTGATTGTTCAGTAACCATACGTGCATGTTGTATATCTTCCAAGAATTGCTTTTCTAGATCGTGAAGAACGTGTGTCATTTTTGGGTCTCAAGACGTTTCTAAGACAGCACATACTTCTCCATGATGAAGTGTAGAAAGAGAGTTCATATTTGCAGATCCTATCAAGACTTTGTCATCAAAGATAAAAGCCTTTGCATGCAAACCTTCGTTATAAAGGTATACTTCTAGATTATCGCATCATTGAGTCGCATCTAGTATGGATTGTATTGTTTTTTTGTTGGTGTCATCTTGGAGATCAGCCTGCATAGGTATCATCAATTTAACTTCCTTACCGTCAATTACTTGCTGTATAAGTGTTTTTGTAATGTCCTTATCTCACAAGTATGCTATCTGAATTCGTATCCTTTTCTTTGCTTGTGACATAAGATCAATGATTGATTGCTGAATATTCATTTCTCATAGTAATCGTTCTCTTTTACTGCGATCCCAATGTAAACTATTTTTTACCACTTTTAATGAAAGATCTTTTTTTTGTTCTGTTCTTTCCTGTTGATTAACTATGTTTCGTGATTCCTTTTTGTAATTATGTATATCATCTGAAAATCAATCTCCTGATAACATCAACATATACCCACGTCGATGTTGATAGTGATCGCCTATATTCATGTCGCCTACAAAAACAACTTCATGGGTAGTTTTGCCATCGATGATTATGTATTTCGCATGGTTATTAAAATTTATTAGCCTCTGAGATCATCTGGGACCACCAAAGTCTCTGCCATCACGCAGTTCTATATTGGGGTGTTGCTTAAGTAATGTATGAAACTTACTTTCTAGAAATGTACTACCTTCTCCATAATAATATGATCACAGCATATCTTTATAAATTTGAATATGCACCCCTCTATCTGCAGCTTCTAAGATATGCTTTGCAAACTCATTTCATATAGTATCATCATGCCATTCAAACATTGCTATATCTACATTTACTTTTGCAGAATCAATTGCATGCATTATGTGTTGGAAGGCGACACTATTATCCAATAAATCAACAGAATCTAAAACTCCATGCGAGTATGGTATTTCTGCGTAGTGCTTCACTGTTGGTTGCTCCTGAAAACAGTCATGGATTTTTTTACCCGTAAAACATACTACCAATGTGGTGAGCACAGGGAGCAGTATTTTTTTAAATTTTGATGAGGTGTGTTGTGAAAGTTTCATGCCTTTATTATACATATTTTTACAAATATCGCAATTTTTTAACTTTTTTTTGTAGAGTAGATTAAGTTATTAATAGCTTAACAATCCCCCATAAAGATTTGCTTTTTGAAATAATTACTGTAAAATAGTACTATAAAATTTTACAGTAAAAATACACCATGAATTATACGTTCGGTATCCTCCAAGCTATTTTGCGTGCCTTGGCAGATGGTACACCTTCCAAACCAGGCATCATTGCCACGCGTGCTAGCATCACCAGGCCAACAGCCAATATCTATTTGGCTAAATTGGTCAGTGAAGGAAAACTAATCAAAGAAGGCAGTGGGGCACATGTCACCTATCGCATAGTAGATACGAAATATCTTCCAGAAAACACATCCAACTCCAAACGTGCATCGCATCATTTTTCGTATGCACAGAGCACGCTCCTAGATGAGCACTTTTTGAAGTATGATGTCGATGGGCAGCTGCTGGTAGGCGTTGAAGGCTTCATTACCTGGTGCGAACAAAGGAAACTCGATCCATATACAAAATACGATAACTATGCACTGTGTCTCAAAGCATTGACGAAAATGCACACGTCGTGTGGGGTACTCGATGCAACGAACGAATTTATCAAGCACGTAGATAGCCCTGCGCTAGATATGATCTACTACGCTGATCAATACAAATTGAACGAATTTGGCAGAAGCAAGCTAGCAGAAATGGGATTCTTGGGCAAACAGCTCCAAGACCTAGAACTTTTGGAACAAGTCATTGCACAGATCTTGCGCAAACTAGAATGCGTCATCAAGACGAGCAAGGTAGATGCACTAGCATTTACCCCTCCAACACTGAAACGTAAGCATCAAATACTCGACCTTCTAGATACTGCACTCACCCATATACCTTTGCCACGTCTGCGTCTGGTGAAAGACTACCCCACCAAAATCGCAACACCCCAAAAATCACTCAAAAAACGTGAAGAAAGGGTAAATAATGCCAAGAAAAGTATCTACGTCTATGATCCTCGCGTGGGAGAATATGCAACAGTCCTCCTCATTGACGACTTCGTCGGTTCAGGGGCTACCCTCAATGAAACAGCGAAAAAACTCAAAAAGGAAGGAGTCAAAAAGGTCATTGGCTTTGCAATCGTTGGGAATATGGATATGAGTTATGATATCATCAATGAGATGTAGAAAAGATTTATCTGCTGTATTCCCATGACCAAAGAACAGATAGTCGCTGGTACTATTCATGAGCTTCCAGATGATATTGAAGCAACATTACGCGCTCATCCAGATGTATTGGAAAAATGGAACATACTCACTCCCCTCGCGCGTAATGAGCGAATTTGCTGGGTAACCATAGTCAAGAAAGCAGAAACCAGACAAGAGCACATTGATCGTCTCTGTGAAGATCTACTCAGTGGGAAAAAAAGACCCTGTTGTCGACCAGGTTGCCCACATCATAGAGAAAGTGCAAAGAAACGGTTCAAATAATATACCCAATTGCATACTTTACTATTTATATATCATTATGGAAAAACTTTCGTTGGAGCCTCATACACCAGCTGAATCCTCAGCTGCATCAAAACTTGCAGAAATCTTTGACCCCAAAAGAATGATAGCAAACATGAAAAGAAGAACAAATGAAGAAGTACTACACAGTGTCCTCCTTGCCAAACACCGTGATAAACAAAGACAACAAGAAGCGGAAGTAACTATAGATGATCTTAATTTTAGATTTAATTGCTAGCAAACTTTGTTTTAACCAATCCCCATATCATGTCCCACAAAATCACCCCATTCATCCGATGCGTTGATAATGCGCAAGCAATTGCAGACTACTATGTCGGTATTTTTCCAGGAGCTAAGATAAGCAAAACTAATCCTGTTGTTGTAGATATGGAAATTTTTGGGCAATCCATTGCGATGCTCAATGGAGGGAACAATCCTGGAGCAACACTCACTCCTGCTATCTCATTTAGTTTATGGATCAGAGACCTTGACCTTACCAAAGAGATCTGGGGCAAACTCAGCGATGGTGGCACGGTGATGATGGCATATGATGCCTATCCACGAAGCAAAGCATACGGTCGATGTAATGACAAGTTTGGTGTCAGTCGACAAGTCATGTATGACGATTGCGAAGAACACGCGACCCATCAATTGATTCCGAGTTTGATGTTCATAGGAGCAAA
>CAZWFZ010000108.1:0-3520 GCA_964633455.1 uncultured Candidatus Peribacteria bacterium
CATAAAAAAAAACTCCCCGGTCGAATACGACGGGGGAGATCGGAACAAGTTGTGCCGTTTTTAGTTAATGTGAATCTGTGCTCCACCTGCTGGGATGACAATCACTTTTGCCTTGATCTCTCCAGATTCAATAAGCTCTTGTAAGCTTTTTTGTGCAGAGAACTGTAGCACATTTGGGTTCGATTTTAATATCTGATCCATAAAATAGTTTTTCTTCTGCATCACTGCAGCTTTTTCTATCTTAGTTTGAGCAGCTATATCAAATCGCTCTCGGTCACGTTGGAGTGCTTGATAGGTACTCCTCGTATCCTCGACTTCCGCAATGATCGCAGTCACCTCTTTCGGGGTTTCATACTTATTGAAAGTAACTCCACTGAGGTCAATGAGATCCAATATACTGATGGAGTCGTTAGCACTAAATACTACCTGTCCATCTTGGGTCACGGTAAATCGTGGATACTTTACTGAGGCTAGCACTTTCTTTGCTTCCTCGAAGCCTTTGGCGGCTATCAGTTCGGTATTCAATTTAGCTGATGTCGTACGACATAGTACATCCTTGAATGCTTGATCAGCGAATGGGGCAACGTATACCGCAAAGATGTGGTCTGAAATAACTGGATAGGTTTCCAAATTATTATCACCGTGCACTTGGTAGGCATCTTCTCCTTTTTTCAAGGAACCGACAGATACGAAGTTAACTAAGCCATCTTTTAGTGCATTGGCATCATCACGAAGACGATACTGCCACACCCATTTTGCGGACATGGTCAGTTTGTCTGACATGACTACATTGTGGACTGCCTCGAACTGCTCCTGGGCGACATCGAAGTCGTACCCAATTGCAGGACCAGCAGTCTGATGGTCCCATTGACCAGGGCCAAAGACCTTGTCCAGTATCTGCCCGCCCTCATTACGAGAGACAAAGGCATAATTTCGGACATACGTTACACGCCTGGTTGTACTCCCCTTGATCTCATCGAAATGATTACATGAGGTAGTACCAAATAGGGTGATAAACAAAGAGATAATTATAAGATAATTTTTCACACTTTTAATTTTAGTTGTTAATAATTTGAATTTGTTTCTTACTTACTTATTGTTACTGAACCAATCGATTGAGCCATCAGGATTGATCTTCATGACCACAGTGGCGTTCTCATTTTTGAGCAACCCCTTCATGATGTCTTGCGATTTAAACTTCAGCAATTGCTGAGACATTACACCACCTTCACGGGCATAGGCCTGTAAATCACTCTCGAGATCCTTTGCCTCCAGTTCCTCTTGCAAGACTTCTGTGGACTTCTTGATTTTCTCAAGTTCCAACTTGTAGTCCGCCTGTGCAACTTTTGCATACCCTTCAGTGATGTAGCCTGGGTAGGTGACATCACCTATGACCACTGCTATAAAACTGAAGTCATCTTGAAATCCTGGATTATTCTCGTGAAATTCACGAACGGTTCCCTCAAGAATTTTTTTTGAAAGTAACTGTCTGTTGAGTACTGCACTTTCTGCGTTAGACGCATCAAATGCTTTGGTCTCTGCTTGAATTACTTTTTTGATGACCGTCTCGAAGCTCGTGTAGACCTTGGTCTCCCATCGAGGCATACGGGATGAGATACTTGGCATATGTGTTGGAGTAGGCATCACCATGATGCTTGCATCTACCGTCACTGCCTGGTTTTGCATAGCAGGAATAACGACAGACATATCGTTCATCACTAACCAACGTGCGTTGGTAGGCAAGGTGGAGATAGTCACCCTCGTGGTCCATCCACCAATCCGGTGAGTACCAAGGAAATAGGTGCTATCTATGAGTCCACCACCCTCAGTTCGGAAGCCAGCACCTTTGGTGATGACATTTACCAAGCCTGGTGAGGCCTCGTAGTACTTTCCCTGACAAGAGGTGAACAATACGATGGCGACGAATAACAAGAACATAACATTTTTCATTATTAAATTGTTTAGATTGTTTACGAAAATTTTTTAAACTCATGAATGGGATTTTTTCTCCATAGGATGCGATAGAGTAAGAGAAAAGCAAGAATTGCTCCTCCTATCTTAAGGATCCACAGGAAAGTAGGAGAAGAAAGTATCCCTTTGCTTTCTTCTTCTTTTGGTGAGTCATTCACTTGTTCGCTATCAGGCAGTGCCTGAGGTTGCTCTACAAGCTTTGGCTCTACCTTGGTCAGCGTATAGTTCGGTATCGCTTGGATACGGACATACACGTCTTGCTTGGTGAGTGCAGTGGTATCATCTGGCATGCTGTTTTTTTCCAAGATAATACTCTGCTTCTGCTTCTCAAAGCATTCAGGTGAGACACATATACTCCCACAATAGATATCATCTGATTGATTCTCTTGGAGGTAGTAGTAGTACCAGACCTGATTTCGTAGTTTGGCATACGTAGTTGTGACAGTACTGTTTTCACTGATCTGATAGGAGGTCATCACTTCTACTTGTTCTACCCGACAGGGCAAACGTTGTAGAGTGATTTTTCCCGCATGGATAGTAGAAACTTTGTTGTCACGAGTATTAACCTTGACGGTCTTAGTTATTGGCAGATAGCCAGGCGCATACCACACTAAAGTGATGTTGTCCACCTTGGCTATAGTCACTACTTCTATCCGGTCTCCAGCCATCACCCGTCTGGAGGGTGTGTATCCACTTACAAAGAAGTTACATGATCCCTTCACGGTGAACTCTACCTGTACTCTACTGACAGGTTCTCTCTCTACAAGATTGACCGTACTACTTTTCTGTGTTGCCACAGGCATGTAGTGAGCGATCTCATTGGTTGGAGCATAGATCAGTCCAAGCTTCTCAGGATAAATTTCCTGATCGCAACTGATCACATATTCGACCAGGTGGTCTATGTCCAAGACACCCTCCTCATTCGTTGAGATTTCCCCAATGGTTGAGTAGAGTATTTGGTTTGCCAGAGGTTTCCCATCATGGCTGATGTGAATTTGTGCCGTTACCCACATCGGGAACAAGCACAGAACAATTATTTTATTCATATGTTAATGTCGTCTGTTGATTTTTTATACATATTTGACATAAAATGTCAATAGAATTTATATTATTCAAAATATGTCAAATAAATAGATATAAACTGCTCTTTCAAGTGATATATCACTTAATTTGGAAAATCATAAAAAAAACTCCCCGTCTAGGACAGGGAGTTTCGTATGTATACTGTGTGGGTTATTATTTATTTTTTCCTTTTTGCTTGTCTTCGATCAAGGATGCGATTTTTGCTTTTACTTTTTCCATCATGCTCATTTCTGTTTCATCTGCTACAGGAACCGTAGCCATCAACTCTACGAGATGTGCATGCAACGCTTGTACGAGACAGTAGACCTTGCCGTTTTCTGGTAGCTTGGTAAGCAAGTGTGCGAGAGTCTCTTTGACTTTCAATCTCTTAGCTTCTTTCCATTTGGGGAATACTTTCTCTAATTTCATAGTGAACTTGTCGATGAATACTTGATCTTGTGCTTCGAGTGAACAAGAAGTTGCTACT
>CAZWFZ010000109.1:0-3455 GCA_964633455.1 uncultured Candidatus Peribacteria bacterium
ATCTGCGATGCGTCATAATTCATGAATACTACCCTTCTAACAAGCTAAATAGAAATAATTATCTCGCTACTATAGAAAATTTGCCTCCAATTGCAACCTCGAGAGGATAGTTCCTTGAAACACGCTTCTCCCAATGCAAATATGTGATGTGAAAATAAATAAATTTCTATTGACATTTCATTATATATAATTAACATAAACAAAACAAAAAAAGAATTATATGAAGAAAATTATTATTAATTTCGTTATGATCATTTTGGTATTCACCTTGTCGTCCTGCGCAAAATTTAACAACAAGGTTGCTCGTGATGGCTCTTTCTTTGGTTCTACATCAGGAGATTGGCTTGTTATCAAGCAATCCGGAGGATACATCACTGACGTATACAAGTTGGAAAACGTGATGGTTCAGTCGGAAGAGCACTCTGATGGTTGGCTATTCTCTGATGAATGCGGGAACATGATAAACATCAGTGGTGATTGTAAAGCCACACGTGTCACTGATAGAAAATGTGCAAAATGGGATTTGTACATCGACTATCACATGGAGTTCGACTCCCTGACGTACAATCAGAGGTACTTTGCCTCAAGGTAACACAGCAGCAAGAAAACTGTATTTTCGGTCCAAGCATGTCTTGGACTTTTTCTTTTGCGAGAAATACATAGAAACTAGTTTCTAAAATCTTACATTTGTTTCTGGAGTCTAGTTTCTAGTTTCTGGAGTCTGTTGCTAATTTCTCAATTCTTAAATCTCAATTCTTATGTCTTATTCCTCCTCCACCTATCTCACTGCTCCCGTTTGAAATAATCAATTTGCGTATACCGAAAGGCAAGCTATGTGAAACGCACAGCTTTTTGTTCCTGCGTTGAAAAAAATTACTGATGTGTCAGAGGTGATGCTGGGGAATGAAATAGTGTTTGCAGAGGTAGATACACAAGGAAACGTGAAGACGTGTACAGGACTGGCATATTTCTATTTGCTTACACAAGAAAGCATCCCTCCCATATGGATTATGGACAATCACCATCATGCATTTTATGCGCGAGTGCATGCATACAACCAGACTTCCACTCCTCTCACCATCGTCCATATCGATGCACACGCTGATCTTTCAGCTACGTCAGTGCTTTTTGACAGCACACATAAAAAGGATGAAACATACCTCTGGCACTATACAAATGAAGTCTGTACAATCGCTAGCTTCATACAACCGCTTATCGATGTACACATTGTACAAGAATGTCTACAAGTCAGGACAGCACAAAAATTATCAGACATATGCATGTCTCCACCCACAATTTCGTATATACTTGATATTGATTTGGATTTCTTCGCACTCACCACTGACTCAACTGAATTACAAATACAACTCACTCACATTCGTTTATTGCTTGCAAACGCATATGCTTGCACGATAGCGACCTCACCGTATTTTTTGGGACAACAACGCGCATACGAGTTACTCATAGCCATTATGAGAAAGTAAAAAAGAGAGAAGTCAATCAAAAACGTTTGTAATTACGCAACGAGTAGCTATACTGCGCGCATCTTTTATTCATTTGTTTTATAGATATGAAAAAAATTATTAGTTGTGTACTCGCTTTTGTTTTTGCGTTTACACTCACCGTCAAAGCTGAATCATTTGCTGAAGTCCTTCAGTGGATGTATGACAATGGATTGACGAGCTATGACACCGAGATTGGATTTATGCCAGATGACTATCTCCAAAGAGGTCAAGCAGCTAAGTTTATCGCAACGTATGGTGAAATGATTGGTCTTGAGGAGACCAACACAAACTGTGATTTCTCAGATATTGCTGGGTATGACGAGACACTCATTCCGTATATCCAAAAGGCATGCGCACTCGGATTGCTCAAAGGATCACAAGGGAAATTTGGACCAGAGGCTACTATGACGCAAGCACAAGCTATGACTATGGTTGTGAGAATTAGAGAAGGATTTATGGATGAGACAACAGATCCTTGGTATGCAAACTATACAGCAAGTGCAAAAGCAAATGGTATAGTGATGGACAATGAACTCTCAGGTACTCCTGACGCTACGCCAGTAGCAAGAGGTATTATGGCAAAGTGGTTGTATAGATCAAATATGCTCCGCACCCACAATCCTGATGCAGGTAATGATGCAGATGATGGTTTAGTTACTCCACCTAGTGAAGATGACATGTCTATGGACGAAGATGATGACAAAATGATTGACCCAAATGCACCACACGGTTATTTGAACTATGATGCTGAGATGGTAACTGCTGCACTCGAAGGAGGTAACAAGGTTGTTCTCTACTTCTTCGCAGGTCGATGCCCCAACTGTCAGACCCTTGATCGTGCATTGAGCAATGACATGGCTGAATTGCCTGCAGGTACTGCTGTCTTCAAAGTAGACTATGATAGCGCAAATGCACTCAAAATGACTCACGGCGTCACTACACAACATACGTTCGTGCATCTCAATAGTGATGGTACAGCACATGCAACCAGCAATCAAATCTTCAGCCTTGATGGCTTGTGGAGCTGGTTGGATGGAGATATGATGTAAGAACTAAGCAATCTGACGACAAGGTTTTTTAAGGGGCCCCGCTGCGCGGGGCCCCTTTTTGAACGCGTAAACAATGCTTACCTTAATCAAAAAATTACCTCAAAAAAAAACAGTATGTCCGCTGACACACTGCTCTGTTCTCTTGTCTCAAATCTTAAATCTTAATTCTCAATTCTTGCGTCTTACAATATCTCTACCACTCTCACGTGTCTTTCGTTGAACTTGTAGAGCATCGCTGGTCTATGTGCCCCTCTGATGATGGTGTCTCCTGTTTCTTTGATAATCTCAAGCTTCTCAATTTTCTTGCGGAAGTTTCTGGTATCAAATTCTTGATCAAAGACAACGGTATAGACTTGTTGGAGATCAGATAACGTGAAAGCAGGAGGGAGAAGAAATTGGGCCACATTGGTATACTCGAGTTTGTATTTCAATCTCTTGAGTGCGTATTGAATAATTTCCTTGTGATCAAAGGCTAACGCAGCTGGTAGTCCATCTACGGGACACAGCTTCACTTGTTTTGCATCAGATCCTGATTTGAGGTCCAGTGTTTTGAAATTTGCCAATGCCATATACGCACAAGAAACTACTCTCCCTCTTGGGTCTCTTTTGATACCAGAAAAGGAATAGAGTTGTTCGAGATAGACATTTTTGACGTTGGTCTCCTCTGCTAGTTCTCTATAGGCTGCTTGATCCAATGTTTCTGTATCCAACACAAATCCACCAGGAATTGCCCATTTATCTTTGAAGGGCTCTACTGCTCTTTGAATAAGTACCACCTGCAATTTCTCTTTGTAAATCGTGAAAATTATGTTATCAACCGTGAGCAAAATATGTTGTTTGGCCATAGCACAAGAGAAAGGTAAAATGCAACATGCTATTGCGTACAGTATACAATTTCTCC
>CAZWFZ010000110.1:0-2107 GCA_964633455.1 uncultured Candidatus Peribacteria bacterium
TTCAAAAATGAAATTTGCAAGATATCATCATTTCATGTTATGATGAAAAAGCATGAAGTTCAAAAAGATTCCCTGATTTTGAAGATGTATATAATAAAACTCTTGAAATATATCAAGAAAAAAAGATTAGAAACGATACACTTTCTGAAACACTTAGGGGGTTGTCCGACTTCTGATTGTTTTCAACAAACAAAGATCCAGAAAAATTAATGATGACCATATATGATAAAACATTTATTGTTTGACTAAATAAGATCACTGCTGAATGATTAAAAGAGATAGTAGCTTACTTGATAATAGAAAAGCTTTACAAGGAAATGAAACAATTGCCTGAATCTGAAATTAAAGATTGATACAGAGAAATAAGGACCATTCTAGTAATTGATGAAGCACATAATTACTTATCACAAAAAAATCTATTCCTTCAGAAAATAATAAGAGAATGAAGATCTAAAGGAATTGTTGTTTTCTTTGCATCTCAGTCACCAAAAGATTATGAACAAGATGATTATGATTTTAAAGAAAATTTAGAATTCTCACTAATACTATGATGTAATGAATTAACGAGTTCTTCAATAGAGAAACTTGTATGATGCAATTCTTGAATAGCTCAAGAGCTTAAAAATAGAATACCTAATTTTAAGCCATGAGAAACATTAATAAAATCAAAAGATTCTACCAAATGATACCTGGTATTTAATAGCGAGCCTTTTTGGAAAAGGTATAGTTAAAGTAATAGGAAACACCATCATCGCATCTCCCCTAAACACCTATGATGAAGCCAAACGAAGTGCAGGCTAAGTAGCTGTGTTTAGGAGGAGGCAGTGCATTATTAACTACACATTAATTATTGTATTACACTATTTATCTTTTTGTGAAATAGTCATAATAATTTCTTTTCAATCTTTTATAAAGGATTTTATGCTAGATATGAATGGTATATAATCCTGCTCACTCTCAGTCTTATTTTTATCCATTCTTTCTATGGGATTATCTCCTGACATTCTAACCACTTCTTCCAGTAATTGTTTCATTAATTCGCTTTTATATTCATCATTTCAGAGATCTTCTATTTGCTCTTTATACGATAAATATGCTCTTGAAAGAACTTCTTTATGCGCGTACTCTTGTTGCAATTTAAAAGATATATTTACCTTCGAAGAAGAAAAGTATGCCATCCATCAAAAAACAATGAAAACAGGTAGCCTCGATAAGATTCAAATTATTGCTTCATTTAATGTTGAAATGTTTTTAAATTCAATACGTTTACAGAATTCCATAAAGTTATTATTCCAAATGGCTGAAAAATTCTCTAACGAAAATAAAAAGTAAAATCCAAATAAACATATTAATGATATGAAAAAAACTATTGTCCAAATTGTCATAGGTAACCTATACTGCTTTTTTTGTGCTGCATATGCTCATGCTAGTCAAGCACGAGTGGCTCCTGATAATATAGATTCGGTCTCTTTGATTAGGGCTGTGTGCTTGGTTTGTATAGTCTCAAAATAAGTTTGGACTTCTCACTTTAATCCCTCAATTTCTGTTCAGGTTGCATCTTTATATCAGAATATTTCATTATGAAATTTTTGCAACTCAACATACTTTTCATCTAATTTTTCAATAAAATCATTAATTTGTGCTTTAATTGAATTTTCTTCATCCGTTCAGTCTAGTAACTTTTCACTATATTTAATGAGTACATTATAGATACTTTCTATACTTTCCTTTTTGCTAATAACACTATCCATCTCTTGCTTAATTGAGGGCTTTTCATCAGATCATACTAGTAATGAATCATGATATATCTGAAGTTTATTTAATGTTTCCTGATAAGTGCTTAATAAGTGAGTTCGCTTTGATTGTTGATCAGTGATTTCCTTATTAATTTCCCTACTCAACCAAGCTTGCTGACCATTCGATAAAGGTGATTTTTGTTTTTTGTTCATGATATAAGAAAATATAAATAATAAATCTCCCTACTCCTTCACCTCAACCCTAATCCCCAACTCTTTAAGTTGACTCTCATCAAGTGTACTCGGTGCACTCATCATCACATCCTCAGCCTTCCCACTTTTCGGAAACGCATAAATTTCACGGATGTTGG
>CAZWFZ010000110.1:2117-3454 GCA_964633455.1 uncultured Candidatus Peribacteria bacterium
GAAGCCGAAGGCGAAGCCACCATGGGGAGGGCAGCCATATTGGAAGGCTTCGTACATTGCACCGAATTTAGCTTTGACGTCGGATTCGGATTTGCCGACGAACTCGAATGCTTTGACGAGGACTTCGGGGTGGTGGTTGCGGATAGAGCCAGAGAGAATTTCGTAGCCATTGCAAACCATGTCGTATTGTTCAGAGACGATGGTCGTAGGATCTTCTCAACGTTCGGTGACACCACGGAGTGCATCGACGCCTCAGGAGACCATAGAGAACGGATTGTGCGCGAAGTCGAGTTTTCCTTCGTCGTTCATTTCAAAGAATGGGAAGTTGACGATCCAGGCGAATGATAACTCTTTGTCATCGACGAGCTTGTAGTGATCTCTGAGATGCAGTCTTATTTTGTTGCCTACTTTGGCTACTGATGCGCTGGTACCGAGCATAAACACGAGGGTATCTCCAGACGTGAATCCGGTTTTTTGTTGTAGTTGTGCCAACGTATCCGCATCGACAAATTTTGCGATGCTGCCTCTCAGTCCTTCTGCGTCCAGTTGGAGATAGGGGAGTCCGCCAGCACCTGCTTGTTTCGCTACTTCGGTGAGTGCGTCTAGTTCTTTTCTACTCGGGAGTTGTCCGACGATGCGGATAGCCTTGAATAATTCACCTTGTGCAAGTGGTGTGGCAATGTGTTTTTGAACAATTCGGTGACCTCTACGAAGTGACAATCGAATCTAAGATCAGGTTTGTCTGAGCCGAAGAGTTCTTGGGCACGATCATACGGGATTTTCGGAAATTGTCCTCCCCCAACCCCTCCTAGTCAGGAGGGGGGCAGGACTACGTCTTTCAAGAACGGTAATCTCTCTACTGCGTTGACCAAGGTTTTGTCGGAGAGTGCGCTGGTAAGTCACAGAATATAGTCTTGCGCAACGTTGTGCACATCGTCTTGTTCGACGAAGGACATCTCGCAGTCGACCTGATAGAACTCACAGCTATGTCTATCAGCACGCGGATCTTCATCACGAAAACACGGAGCTATTTGGTAGTATTTATCCAGTCATCCAATCATGAGGAGTTGTTTGTACTGTTGGGGTGCTTGTGGCAGCGCATAAAATTTACCCGGATTGACGCGGCTAGGAATCACATAATCTCTCGCACCTTCGGGTGAACTGACCGTGAAGAGAGGAGTCTGGACTTCCGTAAATCCGTTGTCGCTAAATCGGTTTCTGGTGAACTTATTCATCTCTGCTCTAAACAAAACGTTATCAAGGACGGGACGTCTTCTCAGATCCAAGTATCTATGCTTCATCCTGACTTCTTCACTGGTAGCAGGATTATCTATGAT
>CAZWFZ010000111.1:0-3395 GCA_964633455.1 uncultured Candidatus Peribacteria bacterium
CGTCCCCTGCCTTTGGTGTGATGCACAGGATCTACACAAACGATCATATGTTCATTGCGGTGAGCATGATGCATGATAGGTCGAGAAATAATTCGTCGCTCACCATCACGTTGGAGTCCTGCAGGAGGTTTACGTTCTAGTCGGCTGAGGTCTCCTACTACTTGTGCGAGATAGAATTTATTATATACCAACTCTTTATCTCTCATCAAAGTGTAGGTAGAGAGATCTTGAGAAAAATACAAGAAACCTTGGGTGGGTGTATCAAGTCTATTGAGTAATCACCACTCTTGAATACGTGAAAACTGTGCCAGCAAGAGCTTCCTGACAGACATCCAATCAGTCCTATAGTGAAAATTTTGATCTTCTAACCGTTGTTGTACAAAGGGAGGAAGTATGGGTTGATACCCAAGTATATACTCATCTCCATGAAACAACGCATCCAAAAAATTATCTTCACGTCAAAACGTCGATGCGATTCCTCCCGGTTTTCGTCGCAACCAACATGCTTCTTTTTGCACTAACATAGTGATGAGGATAAGCAAAAATTAGGGCAAGCGAAGAGAACGCATCACAGCAAACATATCTTTGTGCATATTTGGTTCTAGAATGAGCATATAGTTCACCTCATTTTTTTGATCCTCGAATAGGACAACAGGTTGTGCAAGTACAGTTATGCTAGGGATAATCAATGGATCGACACCACCAGAATATATACCAATACTGCCCGCTAATCCTTCATTGATAAAAGGTTTGTCAGAGACGAGAATACTATCCAAGGCATCCTTAGCAAGAAGATATTGCTCCATTTGATCTGCCCCAAAAATGAGTAATTTTGCCTGTAGAACGTCTGCATCATCATATAATCGCGCTGATTTTAACCAATTCATTTCTGAGAGAGTAACTTTCCATCCCTGCGGATATTGGAATCTCACAATTGGTGATCGGTCAGTTGCAGTGAAGGTCAGAAGTCATTCTGCCTCAGCTGCAGTTCACGTATTTTCTGCAACTATTTCATCTGTCGCTACCACAGCTTCGCCCGTAGCAACCACTTCAGCACCACTTGCTACTGTTCATGTGTCTGCTACTGGCAATGCACCAGTATCTACTGGCACCTCAGGAGCCAGAGGAACCTCAACAGAAGGAGCATATCGATATTTATATCCCAAGAATGCAAGTGCACCAAAGAAAACCAAAATGAGTAATATTCTCGTTCGAGAGGTGCTATGAGGTTTGACAGAAACTACTGGAGGAACAACTACCGTCGGTGCCACAGAAGGTGTATTGGGATCTCCCATACCAGAGTCTCTGACTACTGATTTATCAGGCTGTACCTCCTGAACAACAGGAGATTGTTCCGTAATAGTGGGTAGTTCTTCGACAACCGGAGCTTGTGCCTGGACTACAGGTGCTTCAACAACTACAGGTGTTTCTTGGGGGAGTTCTACGACGGGAGCACTTGGCTGTTCATTGAGGTTTTCTTGCGGTTCTTCAACTACTGGCATAACCTCTGTGGGAGGGAGTTCAGCAGGTGTTTCTTCCTCGGTATGTACAGGAAGATCTTCACCTACTGGCCTAAACATTCATGATTTATGATCCAACAACGGAATATCTCCTTCCGTATTGTCTGGTGATGCTGGAGTAAGTTCATCTTCCTGAGGCATATCTGATAGTGACAAAAAATATAAATGCAATGTATTATTTCTGCTCTTTGGTTCGCATATCTGCCGCTCTCGCAAGCAGCAAAGCGATTTCATACCTACTTACTGGTTTATCGAGCATCATTTCATTGGTCTCTTTGGTAAGTCCGAGTTCTTTTGCTCTGATATGATAATAGTGCCATCGTGGCTCAACATCTTCGGGTTGGTTACCCTCTAATGCTCTGATCAAGACGGTCAATGCTTGTGCTTTGGTGAGTTGTTGTTGGGGAAAGAATTTGCCATTTGAACCATGAAAGAGATGCAACAGACAAGACTGTAGGAGAGCGTTTCTCAACGTAGGGTCAGCTTCTTCTAGATCATCAAATTCACAGTATTTGGTCATGTCTATGATACGCAACAACACATTCATACTAAACTGGGTGAAAAATTTAGCAGCTTCTTCTCTCGTCAAAATATCTTCACCTCTGAAGTCTTTGGCGT
The DNA here is from genome assembly GCA_964633455.1 of uncultured Candidatus Peribacteria bacterium. Classification (GTDB taxonomy): domain Bacteria; phylum Patescibacteriota; class Gracilibacteria; order Absconditabacterales; family Absconditicoccaceae; genus CAYUST01. The sequence continues at coordinate 2,139 of CAZWFZ010000111.1, forward strand.
CAGCATACGTGGTCAAGCCACGTGCATGCATCCATTTAACTGCAGAAATAAACTCATCATCATCCAAAAGAGAAGGGGCTTCTACCACCACTTCTTCTTGTACTTCAACACTCCCTGTATCGACATTACCCGTATCGACGCTTCAAGATATCCCTTGCAAGGTCGTAATTCATACACCCATCATACCTACTACCCACGTAATCATTGACTACACAAAAAAACTAAAATGCGTGATCCATTACCCCATTTATTGTAAACGGATACCCAATTGCAAGAGCAATTGCTTGAGTTCATCTAGTTCCTGTTGTTCATAGTTGATGCCTCCATTGATTGCTCTATAGAGTAATAGAGCGATTTCATATCTCGTAACTGGTCTATCCAAAGCCCAAACATCAAGTTCCTTGGTAAGTCCCAACGCTCTTGCGCGATTGAAATAACCAGCCCATCGTGGACTTCCTGTTTCATCCATAGTAGTGCCATCCAATGCTCTGACTAAGACTGTCAGTGCTTGTGCTTTGGTGAGTGGTTGCGTCGGTTGGAATTTACCCGCAGTCCCCATAAACAAATGCATTTGACAAGAAAGTATAATACTCGCTTGCAAAGTGCTATCTGCATTGGAAATATCAGAAAAGTCACAGCCTAAGGTTGTTTCATCAATAGCCCCTTCTCTTTGTTGTTGGAATCCGACGAAAAATTTGGCAGCTTGCTCTCTCATCAATCGGTCATTGGGACGAAAGAGATCAGAGTCGGTATACTGTGTCATGCCAGCACTGTGCATCCACGTGAGTGCTTGCAAGAATTCAGGATCAGTACTCTGCGCAGTGATAGAAGTAATTCACATACACGTAGTGAGAAGTATACCTAGACTCATTATTTTATATGATGTTTTCATAGTGGTGCAACGCAAAAAATAAATAATCACTCTTGGATTTATTGGAGACACTCTTTCTCACAGAGTTCCTGTGTAGATACACCAGGACAACTACATGATGCGGTAATTTCAATTTCGACACAGTTACCTTCTTCAACTACCCATCTTTTGCCACAGTACATATCACACGTTACCTCACCTGGTGCAGGTGGTGTATAGGTACAATATGCTGGCACTTTACCATCTGCTACGTTCTCATCAAAGAGATGATATGCTTCTTCGTCAGAGCCTGGTACGACAAAATGTGCAAATAAATTATTTATAGTGAAGACCATATCATCGATATACCCAACTCTAAATGCTAAACTTTCAAAAAACCAACTATC
>CAZWFZ010000112.1:0-3380 GCA_964633455.1 uncultured Candidatus Peribacteria bacterium
ACGTCATTCATTTTTTCAAGAACAAGATGCAAACACAACCCCTCTTTTGTCTCATCGGCAAAAGGTGAGCTGGCAAAGATCAGCTCGCCTCATCACTTTGACTTCCCACTACGACGGTAAGTGATGTGCTCAAAGACTACTGTAATGAAAAATGACTTCCCCCAACGAGGGATACACTCACCCAACTTGGCAACACCATTTTCGATGGTCAGACGCTTGCAGCAGCTCTCGCACAACAACTCCCCGACTGAGGTATCATCACCTGACTCAGGAAACCTGATACCCTCCACCATCTCATGCGTGATCATCGTTGTCTCCTCATCTGAGTTCTCGCAGATGACTTCCTCAGATGGCAAAGAGTTTCGCAAAGAAACAGACTAGGTGATACCATGTCTTACGCTCATTTCCTCGAACACGAAAGACAAGAAAATGCATTACCCAATAAACAAAACATCGATCTCCTCCTCGCTTTCTGTGATGTACATATTACGAATAACGGCTCGTTGGAAGAATTACTCGTACAAGGGAAACAAGCCTTGCAGGAGACCCTTTTGAGGCCACAGTCACTGGTGCATATCGATGCACAAGGCTATCAACATTTCACCAGGGCGATCTTGTTGAATGAAGAAGATGAAGTGCTGGTATTTTGGGACAAAAAGAAACAGTTGCATACACTCCCTGGCGGTAAATGTGACACAGGAGAAACGCCAGATATTTGTGCCACCAGAGAGGTAGAAGAAGAAACGGGAATTAGTGCACAACTCAGCTACTGCTGATCATTTTTGTGACTCTTTAGAGACGGATTGAGCAAAGGGCACTTCTTCCATGGCACGGTAACCAAAAAGGATATTTCACTCCAAGAGCCAGATATTCATAGCCAGATGATGCGGATTCCCAAGAAAGACTTACTCAAGACACTCTGATTTCAGGCATTCCTCGACTCTGGACTCTATCATTACATGCACAACCAACGAGTACATAATCGATCCAACACACGAGAGTATGACAGCAAAAACCGACAGCCCGAAGAACTTCTTATCCAATACCTCGATCCAGCTACAGGAAAAATACACATCACTCCTCGAGACGGGAAGCTTTCACCCTTGTACACACCGTTGAGAATTATGAGCACTGCACAAATACAAGCAGGCCGAGAAGCTCAAGAAAAAAGAGCATAACCTTTCTCCCCCTGTCAAGGGGGAGCGAGAGGGGGTTTTATTTGCCTCTATTTCTCGTTTCAAAACCCCCCATAATCCCCCCTTGACAGGGGGGAAAAGATATTGGCACCCCGCAGGGGGAGAAAAAATATACAATGAAGCTTGCATGAAACTAGTATATACATATAAGAAGTATATTTATGCACACAGAGCATATGCAGACCATCATCACCCCAACTCACCTCGTAGATACCGTTACCAAAGAGCACATTATGCACTCTGCACCTTCAACACGACAAGGCATCAAGCAAGATCTCAACAACACACTCACCCAAGACGTATGGGTGCAATTTGCACAAAAAAATAATTCTGCATATATCACCGATGAAAAATGAAATATTATTTCATATTGTGTTTTTGGCAATCAAGGTGAATATTATCACCACTTCATACCAAATATACTCCACAACTTCTATCGTCCTGCTTTACTCATCTATCTTTTCACTCGCGAAGAAGAACAAAACAAAGGCTATGCAAAAAAACTCTTCTGAGAAGTTCTCAGCGTTGCTCAATCACAAGGACATGATGGCATCCTCCTCTCCACCTGATCTCCCAGCCTCCAAGACATGTATCAAAGATGGGGATGCTCACCCTTCAAGGTAATACATCCGACCAATTCATTCTTCGTCAAAGAAGGCATCACCAAAGATGCTGTTTTGGGACAACAACTTGTACATCACACGCACTAGTCACTAGACTTAACTTAAGGCAGAAACTTTCTAGGAGCTTGGCCTTGAATAGTCACTTGGATACCAACGACTTGTTTGTTGAAATTCTTGAGTATGGGAGAGTACATAGCATTCGCAATTTTAGCTGTTTGTTCAGCAGACATATCAATGAGAGATTGTTGTTTCCCTGCCTTTTCAAGATCTTTTATATTCAATTCATCGAGGACTTTTTGCTCAGTATTATTAAATTTACTTAGTTCCAATCGTTCTGAATTTCTGGCCAAGACAGTTGCCTTCTGCTCTCTAATTTTGAATGTTGGATATGGTAACTGGACATTAATCAATTTGGTAGTTGGATCATAGGTGAAAGTCGCCCCATTATTTATTCCAAAATCGTATTCGACTGCTACCTTATCATCCAGTGACATCGTAACAGTCATGGATTGTGTCTTATTGATGAGATCTTTAGCAACTCTTGTTAGATCAGTGTCATACAATGTTTCTGTTCTCGCACCTTTAATAGAAAAAAGTTTTTCCGCAGTCACGAGTTTTGCCAAGAGAGCTGGATCTCCAAGATTAATCTCTCACATATTGGTCTCTGCCATACCTTTTGAATTACTGACGATATCACGGATTATGGTAGCGCCAATCTTGAAAGCAATTCCAGCAAACAAAGCAATGAGGAAGGAATATTCACTTGCTTGATCTGGTTGAGTGAGCGCATTCTCCTTACCTACTTTATCCAAGTATTGTTTGAACATGGTAGCTTCTTTGGTAGTCATACCATACGTTTCTTGCAATGTTTTAAGTGTCTGCCCGGCTTTCACTAACTGATCAAATTGAAATGTAGAACTTACGTCTACGGTTATTTCTTCTAATTTGTGTTTATATCTTTTTCCTAGTTTAGCTATATCAAATGCTCATGATTTGGTTTTGAGGCCAGGGGTGAGTGGCAACAAGTCATGCATCGCTCCGTGCAATGCCAAGAGTTTGATTTTCTCAGAAGGGGTCGCATGATCATAGCCATCACAGCTAAAATTATTGAGCTTCATTTCAAAAGTTACAAATCATCGCAATTCAGGATTTTTTTGAAAGATTTCTTTCTGCCACTGCTCGAGTTGTTTACCTAGCAATGGCTTTTGCAACCCACGATGGTTATCCAAGCATCTTGCTAAGACCTTATCAATAAGTTTCGCAACCTCAGGCGTTGGCAAAGTTTCTTGATGTTGTGCCATCTCAAATGCGTGATGCGCAGCTTGCTTGGTTTGCTCCGTAGCAACTACCTCTTTTTGCAGATGTGACAACGAATGCTCCGCCTCATTGTCTTGTTGCTCGGGTGCGTTTAGCTTTTCCATGGACTTACCTACATAAATAAAATCTGGACTTTAGACAAGTATACCCGTGGATGAGGGAAAAAGCAAAAAAATTGACAGAAAATGTGAAATATGTATAATAAAACATCCTCATATTCACTCCTCCTTCGTCTCCCCATGGA
>CAZWFZ010000113.1:0-3344 GCA_964633455.1 uncultured Candidatus Peribacteria bacterium
TAGCCTCTATTGTTTCATGCCAGTGCATACAAAGGAATTTCTGTCGTGCCTTGTTGTTGGTAAACACGGACATCACCTCATGTCGCTTCTGGTTGATCAAAGATATGATTGAAATAATATTTCTCAGGTTGCTCCCATCGACAGTATCGACAAATATCTTTGCCTTGGAGTGACCAGATAATTTGTGCATCATATGCTTTGAGTGGTGTGCCGAAGTAATAGGTGGGAGTCATCGTCAACACACGGTTTCAGTCCTTTTCTTGTTGCAACATATCAGCGAAGAAGGTAGGTTTTTGATATTCTTCAATTCTGATATTATGTGCATAGGATGCATAGAGTTCACCTGTAGTATTTGTATAATTATACGTGACTGAATACTCACCCAAAGGTACAGATGCGGGTATTTTCCATGATGCATCAAATCATCCAAAATCATCCAACGCAAGAGTATCTAGTACTACAGGTTCTCCCGATGAGAAATTATGGAGCGTGATAGATACGTTTCCTCATTTGAGAAAAGCGAGATCATTGAGGCGACTCACATCTCTCACGAAACCAGCAAGGTTGACGCTATCACCAGCTTTGTACAATGCTCTATCACTGAAGCCATATATCTTGAGTGGTTCATCAGATCATCGTGTTTCAAGTGACTGATCGGAGGAGGTTACTTCAGAAGCAGAAAGTTTACTATTTATTTTCCATTGCAGTGTTTGATAGTTTGCTCGTTCATCTGCTTTTCCTTGTGGAGGATATATTCGTTCTTCTCCACGACGATGCACAGGCATAAATGTCTCTTGATAACGAGATTGGATATGAACGATAAAGCCTTCTTCTTTCCACGATTGATTATAATCATACTCTTGTGGTGGAATAAATTCTGGTACATCTACTATCGTCACCGGTCAGGTAATAGATTTTTTAGCTATTTCTCTACCTCAGAGTGAGGTCACGGTGAGCGTACCTTCTTGTATAGGTTTCCCATCCTCAAACGTAAATCATCGTACATAGAGCTGATTTTTTGCCAATTTGGTCCACAAGCCAATATCCGACTTGAGGAAATAGTGCTCTTGCAGTGCACCGTTGACGTCTGTGAAGAATACTCTAAATGCTGATGCAGACTGCAATTCTGTAGGCAGTGCAACCGCCTGTCTATATGCCTTCCAGTAGACAAATCATGAGGTAGTGAGGGTAGTTTTGGTGATTTGCCCTTGGCAATCAAACAAGTAATTTTCGAGTCACTGTCCTTTGTTAGTAGACTGCATATCTGGCGTATCACGTACCGTACAACTTTGGAAGTTGATAGGAAAGGTATCGATATTTTCGTATTGGACAAGTACATCACTGAACGTGCCTGACTTGGGCAAAATACTCATCGTATTATTTGCTAGAATATGTTGTATGATTGCTTTCTTATCAATACTCTCGAGATAGAGATCAATTGGCACCGTCACCGTGTGACCATAGATAGATTTCACGATGATGTCATGTTTGTAGTGTTGTTTGGGTTGAATTTTGAATGAGAAACTACCGTTTCGTGGATAGGAAACTATTCAGCTACCAAGTGCTTTTTCGAGCGCCTCAAATAAACTCGTGTCATCCAATGTAAAATTGGTGGTAATATTTGCAAAATACGGATTACCATAGTAATAATAATTCTCTTGGTCAAAGACTTGTTGAACAAAATCTGCAGTGAATGCATCTGCGACGCCAAAGATCATCACATTGACCATCGTAGGTTCTATCATCAAGAGTGCTTGCTTGGAAGCGGTGCTGGTAGTAAACTCTCGGTCTCCTGATTGGTTTGCGGTAAGTTCACGGAGTCCTGCAATTGCCCCTCTTGGCGCTAATTGTGTTCTAAGATCATCCATACCATATTGATCAAGGTGCTTTTTGAGCGATGCGAGTAGTGCATCCTGCTTGCTTGTATCATCACTGAGATCAATTTGAAAAACATGTATGGGACCTCAAGGACGATTGGGAGTAAGTGTAAAGGGGGTATTTGTAGGAAGTAATTGTACACTATCTAAGATATTGGTGCTGAATGCTGTATTTGTGTCATAATAGTTGTAATTATAAACACTCTCTATCGCTGTTGCATACTCTCAAGAATGATACGAGAGTGCAAAGCCCTCATGATCACTCCCCCATCTCAATCATATGAGAGAAAGTGTCTTTTGTGGGATCATGTATATAACATCGCCATACCAATTGTAGGGATCTTTGATCAGATAATTATCAGGTAAGGAATCTTTGAAAATCACAAAACTTTCATTGGTCGCATGTGCAGTTTGTGCATCGATGATGAGATCATCTCCGGAGGTAGAAATAACAACCTTTACTCCTTGGATATGTGACATAAGGTCCGCCCCACCAGGAATAACCAAACGGCTCCCTGGTACGTCTACTCGTGCATGCTTGAGTTCGATTTGTTGTTTCCCTTCAGCAGAGCCGAACGTAGTTAGCCAAGAAGCAAGTTGGTCTACTAGGCTTGCTTTGTTACTTGGATCTTTCACATACGCAGCGTAGAGGCCACCATCATTGAGAGTAGTAGGAGCCTGTGCATATCCGCCAAGGAGCGAAAGAAACTTGCCTTGTTGGCTCTTTGGTGCCATTTGATCTTGCGGATCAATACCTATGAGTGTATCCTTGATTACTTCGCTAGCATCAGGTGAGGAAACAGACGCAGGAGATGGTGTGTCTTTTTTTGAAAATAACGTACACCCCGTCAAAACAAAGAGTGAAAAAATAAGAATGAGTAATTTTTTCATGAAAAAATAGTGAGAACTAAAATACACAGATTACCTTCGGTAGAGGTGCAATAACACCTTCACCCTACCCAAAAAAAGTTTAATTACAAGTTCACCCATGCAAGTCATATCCCTTTGCTTATGAAAGATCATCTTCACTCTTGCCAAGTGCTTTTTTGATAGCACCATATCCATATCCTCTCGTTGCCAAGGTTTTGATGATTATGCTTTCTTCTTTGCCCTTTGCGCGCAGTTTTTCAATTTCACGAAGTAACTTGCTTTGTTGTCACTCATCAATTTCCTCGCCTAATGTTTCTTGGGCAGTTGCAATGTCTTCTTTGGTAATGCCCTTCATACGAAGTTTCTGAATCACCGTAGTCAGTGACTTCCCTTTTCTAACGACTTCAGAAGCTAGATAGAGGCGTGCATATGCCTGATCATCCAACAGTTTGATCTCCAAAAAACGCTCAATCACTGGTAAAATCTCTTCCTCAGCATATCATTTCTTTTTGAGTTGTTTGTGAAGTTCGTGAGCCGTTTTGGGATAACGCGCGATATAGTCACGTGCATAGGTCAGACACTCTTGCATGAGGTGGC
>CAZWFZ010000114.1:0-3289 GCA_964633455.1 uncultured Candidatus Peribacteria bacterium
TATCAGCAAGTGATTTTGTAGCAAGTTGTTCAGTTTTCTCGCCTTTGCCAATACCAAAACCTCAGTCTTTCTCATCACAACTACTCAAACCACCTGCGACAGCAGAGGCAATAACTAGTCCTGCGAGATAGGATTTGAGTTTGTTGGGTCATTTTGGCTTTTTTGATCATTCATTGATTTTATCAGTCATGTTTCGAGGTGAAATGAGTAAATCATACGGATATTTATATTAGTATATACATTTATTGTAAATTGTCAAATTTTAACAACCAAAACGTAATCCGAATTACGCTACCTTTCATGATTGAGATGCATAAGACGAACTATATGTGTCCAGGATAGTATTTGCATTTGACAGGCAGTGACTGCCAATTGTTATACTCCGAGTAAAACTGCTTGAAGACGGATTTAATGTACTTTATGATGCATATTCTTTGCCTTAGCTATAGTAGCATGTTGGGCAAACGGTTTTTGAATTACATGAAAGATGCCTGCATCGTGTTCTAGGCAGATGTGAAAGTCATAGGTAGTTCCATCACAGATGAGGGGGATTTCAATATCATAATGTTTTTTGATGAGTTCTTTGAGGGGAGTCACGACTTTGCCGATCATTTCATTTTTGTTTCTGGTATAGCTCGACATGGGGAGGTCGGCGTGGTGTACATATTCGCCTGGATGATCGAGCAGTTTGGTCAGGACATCAATGGTGCCTGACTGTGTGACGAGGTCTTTGTGGGTGAGTCTTTTGCCATTGAGGGTGACTTTGCCGGTGATGTTATCAAGTACTATTCACGCTAGCTGAGTTGTTTTGAGTTCTGTATAGGGCAGAATTTTTTTCCTCCCTCCTGCCTCACGCAAGAGGACTGCGCCAGGTTTATTCTTGTCTCCAAAATGCGCATGGCTGATGAACTGATGGATGTGTGGTCCCATTGTTTGTCCACCATCTCTTCGTGATTGATGATGTACACTTAGTTGTGGATAGTCTTTTTGCAGATGCTGTATCACAGAGTCAAACGCATTTCTTCATTCTTCGTAGGGCATCACCATCAAGACGCATCATCATTTTTTTGCACTTGAAAGTGGGACAAGCCCGATAGCATTATCACTACGTGTATAGTGAGCATACAGATGATATATTTCTGTGAGGAGGTGATGTTCTTTTTCGATGAGACTATGCATCCGACCAGCATCGACCACAGACTGCATTCGTTGATCGACTTGTCTTTTGTCATAGGGAGCAGACATTACTTGGAAGAGCTGAGCAATTTGTTGAAAGGTGTGATAGTTGCCAATATTGGTAGTATCGAACTGTACAAGATGATCGAGATCTTTTTGAGTTACTAATCCACCCAAGGTGTGAGCAATAGCACGCAAACAAGAATTTTGTTGATCAAGTTGTTGATGTGCATGACGGATGCGAGAGGAAGCATGATGTTGGCCCAAGAAGACGATCGCATAATCGAAAGGAAGTTTAGTATCCGCCGTTGAAGTAATTTTGGACATGGGTGTATAGGAGTTTTCGAAATGTTCTTCCAAGAGATCCGCATATTTTTCGAACGCTTCAAAGAGATTGTGATGCTCAAATATATCACGTAGTTTCTCAGACGGTAACGTACCTCATCGATAAATGATAGGTTCTGCATATCCACACAAGGCAAGATGATGGGTGAATGTTGGTCTATCCAGTGCTAACATATCAAGTATGGCTGCAATGTACCTGGTTGTTTTATTTACGTTGGCGTTTATTCGTGCAGAGGCATCAAGTGATAGAAGTTCATCAGTTTGAACGAGCGTAGTCAGTGCTAAGGCGATAGCAGAAACAAATGCCCCTCTCAATCCAAATCATTGTCACCTCGGTACTTCAGTGAGAATATCTATATGTATTCATCATTTGTATCACATCTTCTGCAACAGTTGCTCGGTGATGTGTGCGAACTGGGGTGTTTCTTCTATGATGTGTTGCATGGGATATACTTTTCGACTAGCGGTGACTTGATGATAGACATGACAGGTGCCTATAGTGACTCCCGGTAGTTGTGTCTGACTGATGCCGGCATAGAGCCTAATCGGTAATGTTTGTTTGATCGATGGACTGTTGGTGCCACTCGTGATGCTCGATGACCAACGAAAGATATGGGGAACGCTCACGACGAGATCATGGTCTTGAGAAAATGTTTGATAGATTTCTGGAAACTGTTGTTGTAACCATTCACTACGCATGATGTGCATATAGGTGCAAGAAGAATAAAATAATATATTTTGGTCTCTTGCCAAGACTATATATATGCTCGACAAGAAATAACAAAGAATAACTACAGAATATTTTAGGAATATTCTTTTACGTAATTTTTTTATGATTTCACGAAAACCAGCTCGCCGTGCTAGGGGAGAAATCATGATAGAGACACATATTTTATGAGGTTAAGTGTTTTTGTTCCTATTCATTACGTCGATACGGATAGAGGTGTTCTGTATCTGGCCACCAACAACGTCGGCAGAGCTGTCTGACACGATCGAGATAGCGATGTTGAAATATTTCGCATACATCGTACAGATTATGCTTGATTTTTTGCCATAAAAAAAAGCACAACGGACGAAGAAGTGCTTTTGATAACGGGTGATGACGAACAAGGGTGAGGCGATCAATCTTTTTGTGGACAGACAAACAGGGGAGATACGCATCACAGATGACAAACAGACAAGGCATTCGTCTCGGTGAAGTCGGAGACGGTAGGCTAATACGCAACGTACTATCTCCCGCTCTTACCTGATGAACAGGAAAAGACTGAGATGAGGACGTTCATGGACTGACTCGGTCGAATGATCGAGAGAGATGCATACAGCTCGTGCAAGATAAATTATCTATCTATAAATATTATTTATGTAAAGTCAATAGAAGATTATACTTTTTATATGTACGCTAAATTTAATAAATTAGCGCTGACTTCAGGAGTAATGGATATCAGTAATATGTCCGAGGAGTGGTTAAGTTGATTGATCAATCTATGTATATACTTAAAATCATGTCTGTAGCTCAACCATTTTCGCATAGTGAATGTTGTGTGCGAGAAGAAATAATTTTCACTACATATGTATATGTATAAAAACATACGTACGCTATTTTTTGCATACATTCCTTTCCCTTGCAAACAGTAGTAAAATAATTACTATGCCCGATACGTTCGAGAAATGAATGTTTGCCGGTGATTGGGGTGTAGCCAAGCTGGTAAGGCAGCGGGCTTTGAACCCGCCATCTTAGGTTCGAGTCCTAGCACCCCAGGTTACAAAT
>CAZWFZ010000115.1:0-3248 GCA_964633455.1 uncultured Candidatus Peribacteria bacterium
CCACCGTCCAAGCAACCCCCGAAGAAACCGCTTTGCGAGTAGCACGCATGCAACCGCTCCATCTGTGACATATTGATGCTATCAAACAAGCATTCGCTTCGGGTATCAAAAAATTACTCATCGGTATCTGATCTGCAGACAAAAAAGATACGGATGATAATCCATTCTCCGCAGAGGAAAGAAAAAAGATGCTCATGGATGTACTCCAAGCAGAATGATTACTCGACAAGTGTAGCATCTACTATCTCACCGATCTCAACAACAATGCACTACGACGCAACCAAATAGATAACGAACTTGATGATTTCTATTACCTCGTCTCTGACAACGACTATCTCAAAACACTCTTTGCAGATAAACAACATATTACGCCAGAGACGAGAGTGAATACCAGAGGCACTATCATCAGGAATTCAATTATGCAAAAAGATTGGGTAGTGCTCAACAAATACTTGCATCCGACCACGCTCCTTACGCTAGATGAACTGCATGCACAAGAAAAACTTGAAAAAATATTCGGGCCAGAAGTGAAGAAACCAAAAAATGCGGTGGACCTCGTGCTCAAAGACACTGATGATCGCGTTTTGTTGATTCAAAGAAAATTTCCACCGCTTGGACGAGCACTTCCCGGGTGAATACTCGACTATGGGGAGACAGCACTCCAGGCAGTATTGAGAGAAGGATGCGAAGAATTGGGTGGCAAGAACAAAGCATCACCCATTGAAATAGAAGGAAATTCTGCTCATAGAGGAACGTTTGCCATCGAAGTAGTGAGAAATCTCGGCTATCGAGATGATCCCAAACAAGATCCTCGTCGACATATTATTACCTTTCCTTTTGAAGGGAGAATTACGGGCGGAACACCAAAAGCAGCAGATGATGCATTGAGTAAGAAATGGTTTTCTAAGGAGCAACTCCTCGCAATTGACGCAAGTGAGTGGGCATTCGTACACCATAAACCTATTATCATGGAGACATTTCCTGCATAGCTCGTCTTGTAAAGTAGGCTCAAGTGGCTATACATAGGTACTTTATTCATCCATGCATATGGAAACAGTCGCTCAACAACTTGTCAAACCTTTAGTTATTTCATGAGGGCCTTGTGGCGGAAAGTCTTCCATACTCCCGCATCTGATAGAAACATTGCTCCAACAAGGGTATGATGTGTATGCTATCCCTGAGATGGCAACACATCTTGAATCCTTACACATACATCCTAAATTTGGCACGCCTCCACTAGAGTTTCAAAAGAAGATTGTTACTTTTCAACTCATGCACGAACAAGCAATTCAAGAACAAATCGCCCACCGTGGTCGTCCTGAAAAATCTGTTATTTTGTGCGATAGAGGTTTGATTGATAATCTAGCATATACCGATAGTGTTCGCTATGAAGAAGTGCTCGCACAATTCAAACTAACACTCTCAGACGTGCTCTCCAGATACGGTGGCGTCGTCATGCTCCAATCTGCTGCCTATGGCGCAGAAGAATTTTATACCAAAGCCAACAACACTGCTAGGTCAGAAAATATTGACGAAGCTAGAATAGTGGAAGATAACATCTTGCGCGCATATGATAATTACAGAGGTAAACAATTTTTCGTAAGTAATACGCATCCTCTCACCTGAGAAAAATATACGTTTGAAGCCAAGAAACAGGCTGCCAGTAATGCAATACTGTCACTCCTCGGCTCTCCTGCTATCGAGTACGAAAGGCAATTTGAAGTACGTAGTTTTGATAAAGATGCACTACTCGCTCTCCAACCCACCCCATTTTTCATAAAACAGTACTATCTCCCGATGGACTTATTCCAGAGACCGGACTTCGATGAAGCAAGAATCCGTCATATGCACAAAGTCTGATCAGAGGATCACTACTACTTCCTCACCCTCAAAAAACGACAAGGCGATCAAAGAATCGAAGAAGAACGCGTGATCTCATCAGAAATGTACAAGCACTACTTCGCACAAAAAATCCCCGACAAAGCAGGTATCCAAAAACTTAGATATGTTTTTAGAAATCCCCTCGATCATCATAGATATGAATTTGACATATTTTTGACACCAAATATACAGGAGACAGGTAGATATAGACTTGAAGTAGAACTTCCCTGACGCGAAGTCGGTATTGCGCTCCCCGCTTTCATAAAAGAATCACACGAAACCACGGGGGATCAAAGCTTTTCAAATTTCAATATGAACTAGGCTCCCGTCAGTGTCATTCTAAGCCTCCTGACGGCAGATAAGTCCGCGCACAAAGTGTCGTACGTCAGTATTATATAAAAAATAGAGCAAGCAATCAGGCAATGTCTAAAAAATATAATACTAGTAATTTTTCTCTCTCTTTCATCCAAACTTTGTTAAATTCTTCTGACTTAAATTTTCCAGGAACTCTACCTTTGTAAATTTTTTTATAGAATTCAGAGACTATTCTCTCTCCTCCTGCAACAGCTAATAAGAAATATTTTCCTGAAATATGTGGAAATAGAAAATTAATGCTTAGACCAACTATGATCGCAACCAAAGGACTGCGGAAGAATTTAATTTTATCAAAACCCTCGTAAGGTGCATCTTTGAGCATCCCACCAAGAGCTATAAAAAAACCAATAGTCAAAGTCAGATATATTTTATCAATAGGGATTTCTACATAATAGACTAAGATACCAATAAGAACAATAAGAAATACGCCTAAGGCAAATTTGCATTTTGGGTTTGCTTTGAAACTTAAATCGGATGGGATCTTATATTTGTTTTGTGTTTCTACTCTCATTAGTGCTTTGTATATTTCAGTAGTAATCCTTTCTAAGCTAATTACTGATAGCGCTACAATAAACAAAGGCAATTCTGAATTAATAAGGAATATGAAACTACTCCAAAGAACACCAAGTGCTATACTACGAAGTACTTTCAAAACACTAAATTTTTCAACTAATAAATCGCCATATAATCACCAGAGAATCATATTTATTACTCCGAACAAACCAGCAAAAATATATAGAATCATTTTATTCTCCTAATAAGTTAAAATCCTTCAAGCTAAGTAAAGAATTTCATTATTTTCAACACTAAAAGGCTATATTCGCTTTATATTTTTTGCATTGCTCATAACAACAGCATATCAAAATAAATGTACTCGGGAAAAAGAAAAGATACAGCTATTTGCCTACGATTGCCTACATGTTGCCATAAAATTCTGCTATTGACATTTATAGTAAAATATCTATAAAATACTCATTCGTGAACATTAACAA
>CAZWFZ010000116.1:0-3191 GCA_964633455.1 uncultured Candidatus Peribacteria bacterium
GCGTTGCATGGAGCGATGCATGACTTGTTGCCACTCGCGCCTGGTCTCAAAACCAAATCATGAGCATTTGATGTCGCTAAACTAGAGAAGAGATATAGACAAAAACTTGAAGAAATTACGGTAGACGTGAGTTCGACCTTTCAGTTTGATCAACGAACAAACGCTGGGCAGACTCTCAAAACATTGCAAGAGACCTATGGCATGACCATCAAGGAGGCTACCATGTTCAAACAATATTTGGAAAAAGTAGCGAAGGAACATGCACTCTCTCAACCAGATCAGGGCAGTATTTATGGCTATCTCTTTGCATTTATCGCTGGTGTTGCTCTCACCCTTTGTGGCGTCATGGTCTATGATCGTATCACCAATCCAAGAGGTATGGCAGAGAACAATATTGGAAAGATCAATCTCGGTGATCCATCCCTGTTGGCAAAGCTTGTGACCGCAGAGCAACCTTTCAATGCGACGGGGACAAGGACAGAATCATTGTATGACACAACTGAATCTTCTGGATTGACGAGAATTGCCAAGGACATCATCAATAGTGCACAATCGAGAACCGTGACGATGTCACTCGATGGCAAAGTGGGTGTAGAGTATGATTTTGGAACAGATAAGGGAGCGACTTTCGAGTATGATCCGACTACCAAAATGATCGAGTTACAGTTGCCGTATCCTACATTCAAAATTAGAGAGCAGAAGGCAACTGTCTTAGCCAGAAATTCAGAACGACTGGAAGTTAGTAAATTCAACAATACTGAGCAAAAGTTATTGGAAGAACTGAATACGAAAGCACTAGAAAAAGCAGAAACACAACAGCTTCTCATCGATATGTCTGCACAACAGACAGCTAAAATTGTAAATGCTATGTACACTCCCGTACTCAAGAATTTCAATAATCAGGTCGTCGGCGTGCAAGTCACTATCCAAGGAATACCTCCCAAGAAATTTATCAAAGGGTAATTGCGAGGGTGCAGTATGTTGTTAAAAAATGAGTTATATTAGTGGATAACTCAAAAAATAATCTTTATTGATACCTTCTCATACGAGGAAAGATGACTGAGGAGAAATAACTTTGAGAGGAAATGCGCCTCGTTTTTGATACATCTTTTGTAGATGATCTGATCACGTAGAAAAGAGTAATGCATCATTTCCTTGAGCTCTGCATTTTGCCACAACATCTTCAAAGAGTTGCTTTGCGTACCCTTTCTTTTGTTCACTCGCATAGGTGAAAAGATAGATCAAGACAGCGGGATTTTGATAAGGATGTTGTATGCTTTTGATAAATTGATCAAAGAACACTCACTGATTACCGAAAGCGCAGTATGAGACTATGTTTCACGCCTCATCATGCAGATATGCAGAATTGTTTTCTTGCGCAAATTGTACCCACGCATCTTGGGTGAGTGTGTTGGTGAGATCTTGTCTGATACCAAGCCACTTCTCGGGAGCAGCGAGCATAATTTGTTGTTGCGTTTGGGCGTCGAGATGAGCGGTAGGTTGTATGTTGGTATGCATAGATCTATGACTTCATAAATAAAGGCAGTATATGTATCTTTCTTTCATCTACAAGCGACCCTGCCTTTGCTTCCTTTCTTCATGCGTAGCAACTACTTTTTTGCACGAGCTCAAAAAAGTAGTCAAAAAAAGCCCATCGGGCGCAGGGCTTTCTAAAGGTCTGTTATTTAAGGCTGCAAACGGAGCTTACTCCTCCCCGCTATGCGGGACCCAGTCGTAAGCTAACGTTTGATTCGTAATGTATTTATGTGTACAGGTCTCAGCCTAGTGCGCCCGATACTTCACATTGTCTCACTTCCTGCGCTTCTCGACCTGCTTGTATTTGCGCAGTGCTCATAATCCTCAACGGGGTGTATAAGGGTGAAAGTTTGCCGTCTCGAGGAGTGATGTATATTTTTCCTGTAGCTGGATCGAGGTATTGGATAAGGAGTTCTTCGGGCTGTCGGTTTTTGCTGTCATACTCTCGTGTGTTGCATCGATTATGCACTCGCTGATGGTGCATATAATGATAGAGTCCTGAGTCGAGGAATGCCTGAAATCAAAGTGTCTTGAGTAAGTCTTTTTTGGGAATCCAGAGCATCTCACTATGAATATCTGGCTCTTGGAGAGAGATGTCCGCTTTGTTTACCGTGCCATGGAAGAAGTGTCCTTTGCTCAATCCATCTCTGAAAAGTCACAAAAATGATCAGCAGTAGCTGAGTTGTGCACGGATGCCTGTTTCTTCTTTCACCTCCCTGGTGACGCAAATATCTGGAGTTTCTCCTGTGTCACATTTACCGCCGGGGAGTGTGTGGAGTTCTTTTTTCTTGTCCCAGAAGACGAGCACTTCATCTTTTTCATTTAGCAAGATCGCTCTGGTGAAATGTTGATAGCCTTGTGCATCGATATGCACGCGTGACTGCGGCCTCAAAAGGGTCTTTTGCAGCGCTTCTTTCCCTTGTATGAGTAATGCCTCGAGTGATGTATTATTGGTGATATGCACATCACAGAAAGCGAGGAGGAGATCGATGTTTTGTTTGTTGGGCAGTGCATTTTCTTGTCTTTCATGTTCGAGGAAATGAGCGTAGGACATAGCATCGCCTAGTCTGTTTCTTTGCGAAACTCTTTGCCACCTGAGGAAATCATCTGCCAACACGCCTATCAAAAGACAGCGGTGATCACGCATGAGATGATGTAAGGTGTCAGGCTTTCTGAGTCCTGTGATGATGCCTCAGTCGGGGAGTTGTTGTGCGAGAGCTGCTGCAAGGGTTTTTCCATCAAAGACAGTGTTGCCGAGTTGGGTGAGTATATCTCTGGTGGGTGCAAGATTATGTTCTTTGCAATACTCTTTGAGTACATCACTCACTGTCGTAGTGGGTAATCACAGTGATGAGGCGAGCTGATCTTTGCCAGCTCATCTTTTGCCAATGAGACAAAAGAGGGGTTGTGTTTGCATCTTGTTCTTGAAAAAATGAATGACGTGCTTATACGACAAACAGAGAAATATACAAGAGATAAGCCTTGTTTGCTGTTGTAGACTATCTCCTACATGTTGCCGTCATCCTGAGCGTAGCGAAGGATCCAGGAATAATTAATAGCATATACTTCGTAGAATGACTTTTTTGCACGAGCTCAAAAAAGTCATCAAAAAAAGCCCATCGAACGCAGTGCTTACGTTTTGATGGAACTACCCC
>CAZWFZ010000117.1:0-3170 GCA_964633455.1 uncultured Candidatus Peribacteria bacterium
GCTGCTTCCATTCTCGAAGGAGTAATATCTGTCGCACTCATAGACAAAGAAACATCTAGCGCTATCAAAAGTGGAGCACCTTGCGTAGTGATCTGCGGGACCGCAATTCATTCTATCTGTATCTGTAAAGGATACAAAGCTCCAGCACACAGCAATGTGTAGATCAAGAAAGAACGCACTCGTTGCAACTTTTTTTTGATCAACGATGCGGGAACCACAAAAGGAAGATGCTTCCAAAACTGAAGCACTCCTCGTCCCAAAAGTATAATACAAACGCTACCAATCCACGCCTGAGGTTGTGCTATATACCACGTCACTTCAATCAATTATGTATGCATAAAACTCCAAGATAGTAGGTATTTATGAGCGATCTGCAATACGATTGAGTGTCTCCAAACTATGTTGATCCATGACCAAGTCTTTCTGTTCAATTATTTGTTGTTGATCTTCTTTCCTGGATTTAGCCAAAGCAATTGCTTTGGGGTCTGGTCTATCTCGGTTGACTTGCCACTTTTGCGTCGTGTCCAAAAAATAGGTTCTGATCATTTTGGCAATGAAAGGTATCAACGTAAGTTCTGATTGTTTGAAAAAAGCAATAAACACACACAGCAAAAAAATAGGAAGTGCAATCGCGAATGCGACTCCTCTAGAAGTTCCTCCTTTGTACAACGTATTCCATACTCACAACGTTGCTCACAAACCGATAGCCAAGATCATCAGTTGAACGACAGAAATAGTTGCGGGACCGATCGTCACGCTCATATTTAGCCATCCTCAGGAGATATTCCTCGGAATAAAGATCTTCATGGTCAGTTCCCTAGATAAAGTTTATGGACAGAGTAATTATAGGGGAAATAACTCAAAAAAGCAAAAAAATTGTAGGAAGTTGAGAGTTGAAAAGTTGAAAGTTGAGAGTGAAGTTGTCCACTTTCCACTTTCCATTTTCCACTTTCCTAAAGTTTCTCCAAATAGTCCTGACCCAAAACAATAGTCACCCCAGAGCCATAGAGTGGCGAGACTTGTTCGAGAGGTATATCAATAAATGCATGCAACAACTCTACCGTATGTGCATATGCTCCCGTCTCTGAAACAATGACGGTTGTCTGGTCAAAAAATCCTGATGCATTCTTGATATCATCGATCAAAAATCCTTTGAGTTTGAGATTGGTCGCCGCTTCACCTGCTACTCCATTGACGTTGTAGCCCTCCTTTTTGGCGCGGTCCGCATCGATACCATTGAGAATACGTACAGGAGCTGCCTCGAGTAAGAACTCTTGATTGTGAGCTACCCAAAATGCAAAATCCTGCGTGTGTTTGTAGTAACTTATATTTCCGACCGTAGCCCCCTGGGGAAGCAAGGTAGATGCTCATCCAAAATCAGCTCTATTTGCGTTGTACAATACACATCCAGGAGCAGCATACGCAAATATACTGATGCTACAATCTGCTGAATAGACAAACGAAAAGAAGCGAATTGGTTTGTTGAGATACCCTACGAGTCCCAGGACTTGTTTGACGGTGACATTTGTTTCTATCATACTGGTGAATAGACTGTAGGTATCTCTCACTTTCCCGAGTTGTGTCAGAGAAATCGATCCCAACATCTTGTGCATCACTCCTTCGATAATTTGTTGCTGTCTATATGAACGCGAGAAGTCCGACGTACTGTGTCTGGATCTCGCATATTTGAGGGCAGTTTCTCCATCTATAAGTTGTTTCCCTTGATCAAGATGAAAAATAGTATAACTATGATTGGGACCAGGATATTCGGTATCATGAATGGTATCTTTGACCTCAACCTCTACTCACCCCATTGTATCTACCAACTTCACCAACCCTTCAAAATCTATCATCATATAATACGGGATCTCTAGTCCACTAATCTCCGTCATTTTGTCAGCAAGTTTGAAAATAGCATCTTCCTCTCTGGTCGGACTATCTTTGCCCTGGAGATACCAGGATCGATACATACCATTTATTCTGCTATAATATCCGGTATTTATTTTGACGTACAAATCTCTCGGGACAGACAAAAACGTCACCGTACCAAGCTTTGGATTGAACGAGGCAATCATCATAGAATCAGTCAAATACGCACCATCGTGTTTCTCTCCTCCATATCACGCTATCAGCACATTGATATTCCCGAATTCATCGAGTTGCATAGGATCTCCTACTTGTTGACCCACCAATTTGGCAGTAGCATAACTCATGCTCGATACCGCTCCACTCGCCATACCCAACACCCATTTCGCCATAAACAAAATAAGCACAATACCGCATACAATCACGGTTGCCTTGATAGTTGATTTATAATTGACGAGGTCACCAAATCCTTTGTATGTTGCAAATTCTCCTACTTTCTTTTTTGAAAACTTCATAGCTACCAATATGTCTAAAACTAGTCTGCACTATAGACATCTCTCATCTGATTGCAATGTGATGAAGCTATTGACTTTTATTGTATAATATGTATATAATAGTATTGTATGAACTTTAAAATTAATTGAAATGATAGCAAATATTAAAACAGCGCCATTTTTGGTGCTCATCACCTTGGTTTTTGCGATTGGCATTTTGTTCATTGGCTATGACAAGTCAGATGAACTCGTGGAGGCCATCAAAACGCCTCCTGCCACTCAAGAAGAACTGCGTGTAGTTGTTACCGACTATGCCCAAGACTTGAGGACTGAAAACGCCTCACTCAAAGCTGAGGTTAATACACTCAAAACAGAACTCGCTTCTGTCAAAGAGGTAAACTCACTGCAAAGCAAGCGCACCGAAGAGTTGGCGACCAACATCGGCACATTACGTGCTGATATGGACCAACTCAAAAAGCAGATGGAGGTGGCGCAAACGAAGCAAACCAAGAACGATCCGACAACGCATCCTCTCGTGGCTAGTCAACTGCAGAATAAAAAACCTGCACCTGGTACGCTCGATGCAGAAGTCGCAAAAGAGCTCGGCAAAGGACGTGCTGCAAATGGTGATCCCATCGGAGCAACCGAAAAAAAGCATGCTCCCGGAGGAGATCCCTTGTCACCCAAAGAACGAGCACGACTCGCCTCTTTGTTGAAAAGTGATAAGCAACCTGACATGAAAATGCGCGCAGAGTTTTCTAAAAAACTTCGTGCATTTGAAAAAGAACGTCAGGCACCGTCTGACACCAC
>CAZWFZ010000118.1:0-3117 GCA_964633455.1 uncultured Candidatus Peribacteria bacterium
TTTGCTCTTGACATCCTCTTGACTTTCGATGCATTTTCAGTAGATTGAACGCATTGCGAACATTAAAATTATAACCAAAAAATAACGTAAATTATGAAAAAAATGAAATTGATACTCAACTTTTTTGCCTTTTTGTTCATCAGTGCTAGTGCTATCATGGCACAGAGCAATGAACGAAAAGTGATCCCCACGGAAGGTGGGAAATACGTTTCCTGCGGACACGATGACCACGGAGACCAGTGCGGAAGCTACACATTTGTACCCGACATGGATACAGATGTGCAGGCGAGTCCTGCTGGACCGATGGGTGGATGTACTCCTAGGCCGTATAGGCAGTTGATTGCGTATGATGATGCACTATTGGTCAACTATACGCATCAGCAAATTGTGGATCTGGTGATGAAGGCACAGAAAAGATTTGCAAATGCACTTGATAGTTCAGGAATTCAAAATCAAGTTGGCACGCGAGTTGTAGGTATTATTCCCGTAAATATACCGAGTTATACGAAGTTGTCTGATGTATTTAAATGGGCAAAGGATCCAGTGGATGGAAAACTTGATGCATTATATGCTATCAAAAATGACTCATTGGATGCTGATCATGTAATTATCATTTCCCGTGAAGGGATATCTGCTTCTGATAAAGGTGTTAACTTACAATTTATTAATAATGCTGCTGTTCCTCTTGATTTGGTTTATTCAAATCTTTGGAAAAAAAACTTTGGCATTGTGAATTTTATTACCTTTGTTCCAAATTTAACAAGTACCTTTGCTCACGAATCAGGTCATAGCGTGGGGGGGGGCATGAAGATGATATATCTACACCCCCTTATGCTAAAGCGTATGTTAATACAATTAAGCAGGTGAATGATCTTATGAAGGGAGCTAGGACTGAGTCTTGGACTTACAATCGTTTCTCAGGCCCCAGTTCTAAAATAGTGAAGAATGGTGAAACAATCACACTATGTGAAGACACCTTGATCCACAACAACGCTAAGCACATATCTGAGTGCTTGGACCTCATATGGTGCGCCACTGAAAACCATGTTACCCGTGTGAGTATCCAGCCCACCACGTGTGGTAGTGGAACATTACATGCAATCACCAATAATGCTGATACGTTTCAGTGGAAGGTGATTAGCGGTGATTGTTCATTGGGAGCTACAACTGGCAAAGATGTTCCCTACATGGCAAACGCAACGGCAACTATCCAAGTAATTGGCTGGAAGCAAGGTAAGTGGTATGCCGATACAGCTTACATTACGGTATCCGGTATCCAAAGAACTGATCAGCCAATGACGGAATGTGTTGGAAAAGTGATTACTTTACCAAATGGACTTCCATATACAGTCTCCAAGGATACTACCATGGAGTACATGGTGATGGATTCTAGTGGTTGTGAGATGGTCGTGAAAGTCGTGATAGACGCTTTACCTACCTCTGCTTCTTCTCAAACAGTTCAGATCAAGTCTGGTGAAACTTATACTTTACCAGATGGGAAAGTTGTCAATGCAAATGGCACGTATTTCAGTACATTGAAGAACAGCTTTAGTTGTGATTCTATAATCACTACGGTACTAACCGTGACCACAGCAACTGTCGATCCGAAGGTGCTTGGTCTTTCGATCTATCCGAATCCAACACAGGAGATACTGGTTATTGATGGTTTACTTTCCAATGACCAGATATCGGTCCACGATGTACTAGGTAAGAAACTATCTACTATTCTCAATGAGAACAAGTTATCATTGTGCAACATGCCAAGTGGTATCTATGTTCTTTGCATACAACGTGGGGGAGATATGGTGGTGATGAAGGTTCTGAAATTATAGTCTGTGCAACGTGCATGGACAAACCTCTCTGGGAATTCCTAGAGAGGTTTTTTTGTATAATCCCCCACCCCTGCGGTACACCCTACCCCAAGGGCACGTAGCCTTTCGGAAAGGGGGAACAATAGTTTTCTAGAGTCCGTACGTAAGAGTGAAGTAGTAGATACCCGTATATGCTCAGACTGGTGTATTTCCAGGGATGCCAACTTCATAGGTAGGTTGTACTCCGTATTGTACAATCGTAGCAATATTGGTGCCTGTTCTCGACATCACTTCTCTATTGGTTTCAAGAGTAGCATTAGTTTGAACCGTCTTGTAAGCAGCAGGAGTAGATCCTACGATGTATGTAGCTGCACCCGCGCTTTGTGTAACATCAAGCGATGTTGCATTGATAGCTCACAGTGCTCCCGTCATCCCTGTAGCACGCGTAGTCAACGTAAATCAACTACACCCATATGGATAATCACTCACGGACAAGTAGGTAGCACCGACATAGCTGGCTGTTTTGTCTTGTAACGATGCAGACCAAGAGAATGTTCCAAAGTCCAACGTGGTCGGCCCATCTGCACTACAACAAACTGTGTTATCATTGATGACCGTATCACAATCATTGTCATAGAGGTCACAGATCTCTGCGTTACCACTGTATCTTGCATTGTTGGTATCATCACAGTCTCCTGCGCAGTTGGTTTGTCCATCCCCATCGTTGTCATGACAATCAGTCACGGTGATATTGGTAGAACAGGTGTTGGTCACTGCGGATCAACCAGAGAGCGCATTGTAGATAGTGAGCGTGATCGTGTAGGTGCCACTGACATAGCTGGACGTATAGACAAGCGTGCCGGTGTTGAGTGTCGATGGGGTAATCGTATTTCCGTTTCAGAAGTTCAACGAAGTGAATCCAATCCATCAGGTATTGACGGTGATCGTGTAGGTATTGGTCTGACCCGAGTTTATTGTCCCAGAGGATGCATTGATGCTACACGTAGGTGTTTCAAAATCACATCCTGAGTAGCTACATCAGTCTCCGTTGGTGGCATTATTGTCATCACATTGTTCATCTCACGTGTTGAGTGTACCATCACCACATACTCATCAGTTATTCGTTTCAAACTCACAATTTGTTTTACAATAGTCACAACTTCCCCCATATGCTGGCGTACACTCCACTCCATTCCCCGTACCTCGGTCACACTGCTCCAAACTCCCCGTCACTGCATCTCCACACCACAACTCCGACGCATTACAGCTGGCATTGCTTCCGCTGTTGGTGCCAGCGCAGGTCCAG
>CAZWFZ010000119.1:0-3060 GCA_964633455.1 uncultured Candidatus Peribacteria bacterium
GCGTCCCCGGCATCTCCAGAGTCATGCTCGACCTCACCGGCAAACCACCTGCGACGACAGAATGGGAATAAAGTAGATGCATCCGAAAAATAAATTCCTCGTACAGATTACAAAAGATAGTCTAGATAGTTGTCAGGATGAAGTGCATCAACACGAGTCAAAAGTGTAGCAAGATCCTTCGGCAAAGACGGTTTTTTTTGTGCATTTCGTTTGCAATCAAAACCTCTTCGTTCATTTCCCTCTTCTATCAAAAGGTCTACTTCACCAGATTGATAGCCTCTATAAAAATAGAAGTTTTGATGTGTCCTGAGATGGATATTTTTTTTCATTAATTCCACAATACAATAGTTTTCTCGTAATTCTCCACAGTCATCTCTCGTGGACAGGTCATTGAAATTGTTGATAACTGCATTTCTCACACCGAGATCAAGGAAAAAATATTTGGACATCTTGCTAATACTCTTTCTGCGATTGTCTTTGTATGGTGACAACTCTACTATGACGAATGACTTCACCAGCAAATCAATATACTTCTTCACGGTTATATGAGAAATACCTAGATTATTTGCTAATTCATTCAAAGAAACCTCATTACCTATTTGGAAGGCAAGTAACTTCACGAGATCAAAGAGTGTTTTAGAAAATTTGATATGTTCCAATGCCAAGATATCTTTCAACAAATATGATCCAATTAACTCATGTACATAGTCTCTTTTAGCCTCCAATGTTGTATAGGCAGATAATGCTGGGTACGATCCATAAACAAGATACTGTTCTTTGTCCTGTGCAAAGGCAAATCTATTTGCATAGATTGTGATAAGTTCTGATGCACTCAAGGGAAACATCGTATACGTCCTTTTCCTTCATGTCAGCGGTTCACCTATTTTTTGTGACAGATCAAAACTTGATGATCAGGTAGCTATGATGATGCACTCTGGATTGCTATCGACAAGTATTTTGAGTCCATATCAGACTTCAGGAATATATTGTGCTTCATCGATCACTATGTACTCATATCAACTAGACCAAGCTTGTATTTTTTTCAGATCTTTGGATCCTAGCAGTGATTGTATCATAATATCATCACCAACCACATACAAACTCTTTGCTTTATCAGCCAGAAAATGTTTTACAAACGTCGTCTTTCCCGATCTCCTTGGCCCATAAATCACATGCACAATTCATGGAGTGAAGAGGTCTATTTGCGTCTCTATAAATCTTTTTATCATATATGTCAGTATTTATATAAAAGTTGTAAGTATGAGTATAATCTTTTATATATAAATTGCAAGTAATTGGAGATAAAAGTAAAAATAGTGTTTATAACACTCCAAATCCCTCTCTACTATCTGAAAACAACTCACCTGACGACACCACCACGCTTCCCAAAGTGACAAAGTGATAAAGTGATGAAGAGGTCGCCATCACCCCTAGCATTTTTGGACCAAGAGGAGACCGCAAATGACGATGTTCGGACTAAGGTTCCTGACGAAGTGCCTGTAGTGCACGTTACGTCTCAATCCCAGATACTGGCGGTAGTCTCAATTTATATCTTTCATCCACATAGTTTCAAAGAGACCTGGATTGATCATCTGGAGGAGATAGAGTTCATCATTTTGGTTTGTCACATCGTCGAAATTTGTTCTGATCCATGCACGCATCTCGTTCAGTTGATCGTTGGAGCATAGCTCCCATGCCCCGAAAGTGTCTCCATGCGCATCGATATCACTTTTCAGTACCTTCTTCGTTCAAGATTTGTTTCATTGATGATCTTCTCGTCCGTAGGGAGCTAGGAGTTTACCTCAGAACGCATCGACGAGTGCTTTTTCTTGTACTGCATGACTTGCGAATTTGAGGTTGATCTCAGGGATACTCACTCATTCGCTATCTTCTCCTATCTTGCCTGCTTTTCTCAGTTCTTCTAATCTGACTGCTCGTTTCTCGATACGTTCGGCATGATCTTTGTCATTGATTTTTGCATAGTCTACCATCGCTTGTCTGTACTCTGCATGAGGAGATTCAGGACTGAGTTTTGCTTTGAGGTCGTTGATTTTGGCTTCTTGTTCTGCAGCATAAGTCTCGCGGTTTTGGAGTTGTTGTTTGATACTTTCTGTCCCTTCATTGTGCTTGACTAGTTCTGCTTCTAGTTCATCTATCCTTTTGATATCTTTGTTAAATTGATTCCATTGCGCTTTGAGCTCAGCATAGACAGGATAGCGTCTTTTCAACGCCTCGTATGCGATATGTGATTTTTTGGTGAGCGTCGATGCGAGATCTGTATCTCATTTCGCTTTGTATTTCGCCGCATCCGCTCTGAGTTCTTCGATCTCAGCTATTGCAGACTGAAGCTCAGTATCACTGAGTTTTTCTTGCAAGTTGATCTCATCTGCATATCCTGATGGAAGTGATGATGGTTTCATGAGGTGGGTACACAAAAATAAAGAGGTGTTTGCTCAATTATAGAGATGAAGCGAGAAGAAAGCAAATTTTTTGCATGTAAGTTGATTGTATTATCGATGTAAATCCCTATAGTTCATCACATCAGGACGAGCGTGCTTCGTATTGAGATTGGTAAAGCTAATTATGTAATGTTCCTTTTTTTTCTTCAGGGTGTAGTTCAGATGCCCCCTACGGGGATAAATGCACTAGCGTAGGGAAGTTGGTAAAGCTGATGAGTTTGGTTCGCTTTTTTCTTCAGGGTGTAGTTCAGATGCCCCCTACGGGGACGAGCGTCCTTCGTAGGGAAGTTGGTAGAGCTGATAAGTATGGTTCATTTTTTTTCTTCAGGGTGTAGTTCAGATGGCTAGAATACCAGGCTGGGGGTCTGGTGGTCGTGAGTTCGAGTCTCACCACCCTGAAAGTTTTGAAATTGTACGAGTTCGAGCCTGTCTACCGACAGGTAGATCTCACCACCCTGAAAATATGGTCTTAGCTTATCTAACATAGCATGAAATAGCTGGTAGAGACAAGATTTACTTTGCTTATAAAATATGATCCACGATCCGCAGTATCTTATCTGAAAAGATGCAGACGCAAGATATAAGCAAGAACAACAAAAAG